>CAYOEZ010000036.1:0-27231 GCA_964402955.1 uncultured Ktedonobacterales bacterium
TGCCCACATACATGACGGCGACACGGTCGCAGATATGCTCAAGCACGCTCAGGTCGTGAGAGATGAATAGATAGGTGAGATGGAAGTCGCTCTGTAAGTCCTGCAGAAGGTTGAGTGTTTGCGCGCGCACCGAGACGTCCAGCGCCGAGACCGGCTCGTCGGCAATGACCAGCTTCGGCTGCGTGGCCAGGGCGCGGGCGATGCCGATGCGTTGGCGCTCGCCGCCGCTGAACGCGTGAGGATAGCGCCGCATGTACTCAGGCCGCAAGCCGACGCGCTTGAGCAGCACTGCCACGCGCTCTTCGAGATCCTTGCCCCTGGCAACATGGTTGACGACGAGCGGCTCGCCCACGATCTCCATCAGCGTCCAGCGCGGATTCAGCGAGGAATACGGATCCTGGAAGATCATCTGCATGTCACGGCGAAGCGGGGCCATCTCTCTCGGTTGCAGCCCCACCAGGTTCACGTAGTCGCCAGGTGCACGCATGAACAGCGCCTGGCCGGCGGTTGGCTCGATGCCACGCAGGATGCAGCGGCCGGCTGTGGTCTTGCCACAGCCACTCTCTCCCACGAGGCCCAGGGTCTCGCCTTGGAGGATAAAGAAGCTAACATCATCCACCGCTTTGACGTCACCCACATGACGCCCGAGCATCCCGCGGTAGATTGGGAAGTACTTGCGCAAGTTCTTCACGTCAAGGAGCCTGGGACGCTCCGGCGATTTTGTCTGTTCCATTACGCTTGACCTTTTTCTCCGTATAGCCAGCAGCTCACCTGGCGGCCAGCGCTCAGCTCGATGAGGGGCGGCTCCTCGATATCGCACGTACCGCGGATTAAGAACGGGCAGCGCGGGTGGAAGAGACACCCCTTGGGACGATTGTAGGGACTGGGAATCATACCGACGACGGGGCGAAGGCGCTCGCGTGCCCGGCGTCCGACCTTCGGAATTGACTGCAACAACGCCTGGGTGTACGGGTGTTTCGCATCGTGGAACAAGGAGCGCACATCCGCAACCTCGGCGGCGCGCCCCAGATACATGACGACCACCGATTGGGCGATCTCAGCGATGACACCCAGGTCATGGGTGATCATGACAATGCCCATGCCAGTTTCTTGTTTGAGCCGCATCATGAGCTGCAGTATCTGGGCCTGAGTCGTTACATCCAGGGCAGTCGTTGGCTCGTCGGCAATCAAGAGGCTTGGCTGGCACGAGAGCGCCATGGCAATCATGGCACGCTGGCGCATGCCGCCACTAAGCTGATGCGGGTACGTGTCAGCCTGCCGCTCGGGCATGGGCATGCCAACGTGGGCGAGCAACTCCACCGCCCTACTGTGGGCCTCCTTCTTGCTCAGAACGTTGTGCTGCGCAATCGCCTCGATGATCTGGTTGCCAATGGTATACACCGGGCTCAAGGCTGTCATCGGCTCCTGAAAGATCATCGAGATCTCCGCCCCGCGAATGGCGCGTATCTCACGACCGGTGGGATCCAACTGGGCAAGATCAAGGACCGGGGCGCCAGGACCAGCTTTCATCCGGTGATAGATGATCTGCCCATCGACGATCCGGCCGGGTGAATCCACAATCCTGAGAATTGAGCGCGCAACAACACTCTTACCGCAGCCGCTCTCGCCGACAACGCCCAGAGTCTCTCGCTGGCGGATGTTGAACGTCGCCCCATCCACGGCTTTGACGGTGCCTTCGTCCAGGCAAAAATATGTCTTCAGGTTCTTGATCTCGATCAGCAACGGATTGTCGCTCATGACTGTCTTGACACCTCACCGGGCATAGGGATCGGCCGCATCGCGGAGGCCATCACCGAGGAAGTTCAAAGCAAGGACGGCAAGGACCACCGCCGCTCCGGGAAGAAGCAGCCATGGAGCCGAGGCAACAGCGCGTATGTTCTGGGCATCCTGCAGCAAGACGCCCCAACTGATCGCCGGATAGCGCAGGCCCAGACCCAGGAAGCTGAGGGCGGTCTCGCTGAGGATCATCTCGGGTACAGCCAGAGTCAGCGCAGCAATGATGTGGCTCAAGAACGAAGGCACCATGTGCCTGAGGATGATACGCATGCTGGACGACCCGCTGATCCTGGCTGCCATGATGAAATCCTCTTCGCGCAAAGCCAGAAAGCGCCCGCGTACGACACGGGCCAGCCCTGTCCAGCCGATCAGCGAGAGGATGACCGTAATACCGAAGTAAACGTACAGCGGAGGCCAGTTCGGCGGCAGAGCCGCGCTTAGTGACATCCACAGCGGGATGGTCGGCATGGAGCGAATGAACTCGATCAAGCGCTGGATGATAGTGTCTATCGTCCCGCCGTAGTAGCCGGAGACGCCGCCAATCACGATACCAAGAACGAAGCTGATGATGACGCCCAGCAGGCCCACGGACATAGAGAGGCGCGTACCGTATACCGTTCGTGAGAACACGTCGCGGCCCTGTCCGTCAGCGCCGAAAAGGAACAGCTTGGCCTTGGGATCTCTCAGCCCGAAGAGGTGGATGTCGCTCTTGACCAGGCCCAAGATTTTGTAGGGTGCACCCTTCACAAAAAGGTGAATCGGGTACATCACACTCTTGTCTTCCTGGAAGACCAGGGCGAGGGTGTTAAGATCGCGCTTACGAGAGGTACCGTAGATGAAGGGGCGCAGATGGCGCTTACCCTGAGCATCAGTGAAATGGATCTGGGTTGGCGGTCGATAAGCGTAGAGCACATCCTGAACGTCCGGGTCATACCCGGCAATTGGCTCGACGAAAAGCGCAACCAGGTACAAGAGGATCACGATGACTGCACAGATCATGGCCAGTTGATGCCGTCGGAATTTCCACCACATCAACTGCCATTGCGATGCCACGTAGACGCGCTCATCTTCAGGTTCGCTCGGCGCGGCTTTCTGTGCAGCTACGGGCTTCTTTCTTAGCCAGCTTGGAACAATACTCATGCTGATGCCTCAGAGGCCGGCACTGGGTGCCAGCAGTTTGTAGGGCGGACATCCTGTCCAACATCGCTGGCATCGAGCGCCCTGCCCGAGCTACGACGTAGCCGGCGTGGGACGCCAGAACACGCTATTGCAGGCGGATACGCGGGTCAAGCCAGGCCAGCAGAACATCCGAGACGAGCGTTCCTATGACCGTCAGGATACTCATCATCATCACGATTGTTCCCGCGAGGTACATATCCTGTGACTGCAAGGAGCGCAGCAGGATGGGCCCCGTGGTCGGCAGATTGAGTACGACCGACACGATCACCGATCCGGAAACCAGGCCAGGCAGCGTCCAGCCGATCGTGCTCACAAAGGGATTGAGGGCAACACGCAAAGGATGTTTGATGACGACCCTGGTTTCGGACATGCCCTTAGCGCGGCTGGTTGTCACGTAGGGCTTGTGCAGTTCATCCAGCAGGTTGGCGCGCATAATGCGGATGAGCCCGGCGGTCCCCCCCAGTCCGAGGACGATCATCGGTATCCACAGGTGTTTCAGCAGGTCGATGACCTTCGCCATGCTCCACGCCGCGTCGTTGAACTGCTGTGAGAAGAGTCCGCCGACGCTGACCCCGAGTCTCGAGAAAGCGAGCCACATGACGACAAGAGCTAACAGGAAGGGGGGTATACCTAACCCTATGAAGCTAAGTAAAGTGAATAGATAATCACCGACAGAATACTGCCTGATGGCTGAGTACACGCCGACGGGGAATGCCACAATCCATATGAAGAACAGCGATGCAAGCGAGAGAACGAAGGTCAGGCCCAGGCGTTCCCAGATCAGGTCTTTGACGGGCGTTCTCCAGGTCAGCGACATCCCGAAGTTGCCGCGCAACATCCCCGTGACCCACTTCACATACTGGACGTAGATCGGTTGATTCAGCCCGTATTGCACCTTCAGGCTGTCGATCAGAGCCTGATCCACGAGCTGCCCCTGGCTCTCCAGCGTGATGATGTACGATGTCAGGAAGTCGCCAGGAGGCAACTGGATGAGGATGAACGAGATCATCGAGATCAGGATGATCGTCGGAATCAAGAGGAGCAAGCGGCGAGCTATGTATTGCAGCATAAGTATTCTCGCTTGGTAGTATCTGATTGAAGTTGTAGCACTTTTCCGGCCAGCGGGCGCCGGGCGCCCGCCGGCTCCAACCTGACGTGACTAAAGCTCCAGCGATGCGATCTGATTGCGCAACAACTCGATATTGCCCTTGACTGCCCCATGGATGCCGCGCGCTTCTTCGTCCATGGTGCGGCGGTACAAGGTAGCCTTGGATGTCCGGGTTGCCTCTTCAACGGTTTCGATCCAGGATTGCGGAATATTGCCTGGCCCGGTCAGCGCGCCCGCCAGCCCGGCGGCCATAGCCGCCTGGCAATCAGTGTCACGGCCCCAGTTCACGCCGGCGACAATCGCCCCCTTGGGATTGTCGTAGGTGAGATAGAACATGCCGATGGCGACGGCTACGTTCTCCTCCACCCACATGCCCCAGCCGCGGAACCATTCAGTGGTTTCTTTGCGCAGGTCAAACGGTTCCTTGCATTCCCTGGCCACCGCCATAACCTGCTCCACCCACTCAGCCATGGGGCCGCCATACTTCATGGCAGCATCAACCACCGAGTCGCGCGTAGCATCCTTCTTGAGCGCCTCGGCGATGGCCGCGGCATAGCAGGCGGCGCCCCAAATCCCGGCGCCATAGCGGGGATACATCATCATGCCAACATCAAGGGCATCACGCGATGCCTGCCAGGGATTGCCAGCGTTGATCAGACCGAGCGGGTGGCACGAGCGAGCATAGCCATGCGTACCGGGCCAGGGTGACAACGCACCTGCATAGCATGGCGTGACATCACCGCGGATCATGGGGTAGATGTACACGTCCTCCTGCGCCCTGAGAGACCCGCGTAAGTGTTGCTCTTGCTCCAGCCGGGTGTCACGCTTGATAACCTCAGCCCAATCCTCGATAGTAATCCGGCCTTTCTTCTCGATGATAGCAGTGACCAGCGGTTTCTGCCGCTCTATTCCGTCCTCAGTCATACCATACTCGGGCTCGTGGTCACCAACTGGGAATCTTCTCAGTGCAGCAAAAGGCTGTTGCTTCGGCCGATTGTTGCCGTAGCGGGCTGCCATTCTCTTCGCGCGGTCTGCCCTGACCTCCTTAATCTGTTCAGGCGTGAGGAAATCCTGAAGCAGGCCCCACTTGTCCTGGATGTCCTGGTAGTCCCAACCTTCGGTCGGCACAGCCATCGCCGAGGCTACTCGTGAGCCGACGAGACACCCATAGATCTTCTCGAAGAGGTTCGCCATTACTGTTCATCTCCTTGCCTCGATCGCCGGAATCAGTTGTACTTTCGGCGTATCATCGTGTGTGGCCAGCAAAGCCCTCGCCTGTTATCAAGCGGAGCGATGCCTCGCCCTGGATGTCTAATGAAGCAATCTGCCCCTGCACTGGCTTACTGTTAGCCTTGGCCGCCTTCTACAACCCAGTAGCAGTCTCCTCTATCGTTCGATGATCGTAGGTCACTGCGGACGTGAGCGTAGCCTGGTTGACAATATTGATCCACTGCAGAGGGATGCTGCCGCGACCATTGAGAGATCCTGCGAGCCCGTCGGCCATGGCACCCTGGCAATCAGTGTCGGGGCCCCAGTTCACACCGGCAATGATCGCTCGCTTGGGATCGTCGTGCGTGAGATAGAACATGCCCAGGGCCACGGTCACATTTTCCTCCACCCATTGGGCCGGGCCAGCAACATGACGCTTCTATGCTGTAGCGATAGATGCATCCAGATCAGAAAGCTGCTGCCGTGCCTTCGCCATCTCGTTCTGCACGGCCGCATACAGACCATCGGCCGTCTCGCGGCAGGAGAGATGGGAGACCGTGTGCTCGGCCACCTTCTCCGCTGCGTCCACCTTGGCGATCCAGGCGGCGGGAATGGTGGCTGAGCCGCTGAAGGCGCCGGAGAAGCCAGATGCGATGGCGGTCACGCAATCGGTGTCGCGTCCGAAGTTGACACCCCCGATGATCGTGTCACGCACATTGCCAGCCGTCACGTAGAAGATCGACAGGCCCTTGGCCAGCAACTCCTCACCGAAGTCACCGGGGATGCCGGCGTAGCGCACGTTCATCTCGTCGCGCATCTCGAAGGCATCATTGTACTTGAGGGCGACGGTCATGCAGGCGTCGATCTCGGCGCGCACGGC
Source organism: uncultured Ktedonobacterales bacterium (assembly GCA_964402955.1). Lineage (GTDB taxonomy): Bacteria > Chloroflexota > DTOL01 > DTOL01 > DAOUCN01 > CAYOEZ01. The sequence continues at coordinate 6,174 of CAYOEZ010000036.1, forward strand.
CTCGCCACAATACTGCCGCACAACCTCGAACACCGAGTCGCGGGTCGAGGTGGTTTTGCACGCTTCCGCCAGCCCCGCGCAGAAGGCCGCCGCCGTGGGCAAGCCCGTGCTGAACGTTGGCTGATACATCATGCCAACTTCCCACGCATCGCGTGAGGCAACCTCGGGGTTGCAGGCATTGACCAGCCCGATGGGATGGCAGGCACGCGTGAAGGACACGATTCCAGGCCATGCAGAGAAGAGGCCGATATAGTTGGCCGGTACGCCCGCCTTGACGAACGGATAGAGCCACGCATCGCCGACCCACATCCGGTAACCGAAGTCGCGCTTTTCGTCGACATCGCGCGTGACGATGGCGGCCAGGTCGGCTGCGGTGATGCGGCCCTTCTTTTCGATGATTGCCGTTGCGATGAGCTTCTGCCGCTCGATGCCGTCCTCGGTCTCGCCCGCCTTTGCCTCGTACGGGTAGTGCCAGAAGTACTTCTCGGACCACGCTTGAGCGCGCCGGCGCACCGGCTCGGTGTGGCGTGGCTTGCGATCGGCCAGGTCCTCGACCTTGCCGTAGATTTCCTTGATACGGGCAACGCTCCAGCCTTCGGTAATCGTCCCCATCGAAGAGCCGACGCGCGATGCCGCGATACAGCCGTAGATCTTGTCTTGAAGGGATGCCATAGGACCCCCTGCTTTGTTGAGGATTTGACATGGCCGGCACAAAACCAGTCATATGCAGGTCGTCTGGCGAGCGATCAGTTGACAGCCCGCCAGACGACTTCTTGGTTGTGTCGAGAACGCTAACTGCTACGATGTGAAGAACCACTGCTCAGGAGCGTGGGGCAGCCAGAACCAGTTGGCAGCGCCAGCCCAGATCTTTCGAGTTACGTTGGTCGGGAGAACATTCTCCAGGTTGTTCTTGATGACCGCGGGCAGCGGGCCCTGGCCGACGATGCCGATCACCCACAGGTTCTTGGCAATCAGATCATAGGTCTTCTGTGCAGCCGCGGTGTATTCCGGCGTTCCCATGACCGTCTGCTGCCATGCAGCATACGCGTTGAACAGGTCTTTGGCCTCTTGCGGTGGCTCCTGTCCCGCTTTGCCGCCGGTGATTAGCCAGTCGCGCCAGGGCTTGGCCCAGGTGATGGCGGAGTCGCCGCCGGGGCCGAGCTTCTGGGTGGAGCCGTACGTGTACGCCGCCCGCTCCAACTGGCGGTCAACATGCCAGCCGCTCGCATCGTGCTCGCTGGCATTGAGGCGCGTGCTGAGGAAGGCGCGCTCGCGTAATGTTGCCTCGACCTTCAACCCCACCTTGGCCAGGTGCTTGACCACGAGCTCGAAGCTCTGCTGCTTGGGGCCTTCGTGCGGCAGATACTCAAGCAGGATGGCCATCGGCTTGCCGTCGGGGCGCAGGCGCACGCCATCAGCGCCTTTCTTGTCCAGGCCAACCTGATCCAGCAGCTTGTTAGCAAGGACCGGGTCATACTGGGCGAAGTTGTCAGCCCATTCCTTCTTGAAGAAGGAAGCTGCCTCATTGATCGTAGCCTGGCGCACGGTGGCCTGGCCGAGGAAAACGAGCTCATTGATTTCGTTGCGATTGATGGCGACCGAGACAGCCTGGCGGAATCGCACGTCGCCGAAGATCTGCTTGAGCACCGGGTCCTTGTGGGCCTGATTGAACGCGATAGCTACATCAGCGCCGCGCTCTGAGTAGAGCAGCTTGACCGTGTAGTTGCCGGCTTTCTCACCCTGCTTCAGCACGGGCATATTCACTAGCAGCAGGTCAAGGGTGGAGATGCTGATGTCACCTGAGATCGCTCTAAGGTTTGTAACATCCAGGTTGGATGTATACTCGACCACCTGCTTATCGATGTACGGCAACTGGTTGCCGTCGCTGTCGACGTGGTGGTAGTAGGGATTGCGGTCGTAGTACTGGCGCTGCGTGTCAACTTTCACCGGCATCCAGGGGCCGAGCACCGGGATGTTTGGCTCCATGGCGCCATAGTTCCAGCTGGCCAGCTTGAGGAAGCGGGCCTTCCAGTCGTCAAAGCCCTTGGCCTTCGCCTCCGTATTGGCGTTGGGGTTGTATTTGAGATGGTACGGCGAGAACCATTTCTTGTTGCGCCATGCCTCGACGGGCGAGCCGGAATAGTGGACCAGGGCGAAGGCCGGGTTGGGCACCGCAAAGTCGAACTGGACCGTGTAATCATCGACCTTGGTCACCTTCATCGGCGTGCCGCCGGGCTGCCACTGCGTGGGGAGTGTTGGTGCGAGATCCTTGTTGAACTGCCAGTCCTCGTAATAGAACATCATGTCGTCGGCGCTAAATGGTGTACCGTCCGACCACTTCATCCCTTTGCGCAGGGTGATGGTGCAGGTCTTGTTGTCGGGGCTGAACTTGTAGCCCTCACTCGCCTCCATGGTCGCTGTCTTGAGATCGTCCGAGAATCGCCACAGGCCAACGACATGGCCTATCTGCAGGTCGCTGGTCGTTTCAGGGGCCATGCAGGTACCGTTCAGTGTGCCGCCGTACTTGCCGATCTTGTTAGTGGGCTTGATCACAACGGGGTTCTGAGGCAAGCGCTGGTCCACTGGCGGCAACTTGCCGGCCTTGACCAGGTCCGCCAACGCCGGGGCTTCCTTGTACTTGCTGACAGCGGGAGCTGCCGGGGCAGTTGTTGCTGCCGCCGCCGCGGCGGGGGGCTTGGTGGCGGTTGGCGCTGCCGCGGCGGGTGCCGTCGTCGCGGTCGGCGCGGCGGGAGGCTTGGTGGCTGTTGGAGGCACTGGGGTCGCTGTTGGTGTAGCGCCGCAGGCCGCTAGCAGGGCGCTCGCCATGGTCCCTGCCGAGAGCACCAAAAACTGACGACGAGCCAGGGTCCTCTTTGTCGACATTTCTCTTTCTCCTTCTCCCTTGTGTGAGATAACTGGGGTGCGACCGGCGCACCACATCGGATAACCTTACTCACTGCGATAGGAATCGATAGACCACGCCGACGTCACATCGACAGAATGACACTGCTTTGTCCAAGAACACCTGTGAGGAGGCCCACATAAAGGCAGATTCGTCAAGCCGAGTTTGTGATCCCTGACGACCGGCGCTGCTCTTCTATAGCCGGGGAGACCTTGCGAAAGGTAGCCCAATCTGGGCCAATCCCGGCCATGGGTTCGAACTCCGTCACATACTTCTTCAGGATAGTGTGCTCCGCCTTCAAGGGAGTCACGCCTGTCAGGGCATCAAGGAGCATGGTTGCTGCCACACGCCCGAGCTCGTAAGCAGGTTCCGCGACGTAGTACGTGCACGACTGGCAAGCGCGGGCGACAGGCGAGTAGCCAAACCCTGTGACCTCGATCTGCTGAATGAGGTGTGGCGCCAGGTCCAGGAGACCGAGGAGGACGCCCTCGAGAATGGAGGCGTTGAAGGCGATGACGGCAGTGGGCCGCTGGGCAAGTTCGATAAGGGCGCGGGCAGCCTTGTAGCCACCTTCGCGGCGCGCCTCACCTGGGAAGAACCACACGTTGTCGAAGCTCAGCCCGTGCTCCTCCAGAGCGCCACGCAGACCAGCGAGGCGACTCTCAGTCGTCGTGATTCCCGTGAGGCCCAGAATGGCAGCCAGACGGCGGTGGCCGCTCCTCAGCAACCGGCTAGCCAGCGCATGCATGGCGTCACCCTCGTTACAGATGACCGCTGCGGTGGACAGACCGGGAAGGTAGCGGTTGACTAACACGACTTGCGCACTGCCGTCAAGATAGGCCTTGAGAAAGGCGTGATCGCCGGGGGTAGGCGCCAGGATTAGACCGTCGACCTGCTTGGCAAAGAGGACGTCCACATACATGATCTCTTTGGCCAGATTCTCGTCAGTGTTGCAGAGGACAACGTTGTAGCCCCGCTGGTACGCCGTGGTTTCGACCATGCGGGCCATATTGGTGAAGAAGGGCATCTCGATATCGGAGACGAGCAGCCCGATGGTACCAGTCTGGCGGCGGCGGAGGCTGCGCGCCAACATGTTGGGCTTGTAATTGAGATCCTGGACTGCCTTGAGGACCGACTCAACGGTGGTGGGATGTACATGGCGGCTGCCGTTAAGCACATGTGAGACTGTTGCGGTAGATACTCCTGCCCGCTGGGCAATGTCCTTTAGGTTGGCCAAGGCTTGCCTCCGTGCTCATCGGTCACCATCGTCAGTTTCGGCAATCGATTACGGTAACCGATTACCGCAATCGATTAACAGGTTGGATTGTAGCACATGCTTCACGCCTTGTCAATAGGTTCTACGGCCTGCCGACTGCACTCTGGTCAGAGATTCGTGGTGCTTCCACGTATTCTGAGACTTAGACCAGGCCAAAGGGTCACAGCGTCTTCATGACATTTGTCCGCAACACAATGTGCATCCAAGACGCAAAAAGCAGGCAGCGCCACTGCGTGCGCTGCCTGCCTGCTCTCTCCCTGAACGGATCAAGCTTCCTCAGATATAAACATGCTGCTTGAGACGCTCATCCACCTCATCGCGCGTCGGAATGCGCGAAATCCCCACGCCCTCCACGCTGAACGAAGCCACGCAATTGGCGAAACGGGCCGACGCATACGGATCGCCCGTCTCGCGCAGACGGATGAGATAGGCAGCGCAAAAGACATCGCCTGCGCCCGTCTGATCCACTTCGTGCGCAGCAAAGGCGGGAAAGTGGTGCGCATGGTGGCCTTGCTGATAGACAGTGCAGCCGCGCGTGCCCTGGGTCACAACCATCGTCTTGACCAGGCTGCCGTAGTAGTGTATGAGATGTTCGTCGCCGGCTACGTCGTCGATGCTGTAGACGAGCACATCAGCGCATGCCAGGACGTGCTCTGGATTCGCCCAGGGCACGGCATGAATCAAGCCATCCGCGCCCCACTGCCGCATCCAGCCCTGGGGTGTGACGCCCAACAGCGCGCCGCCAAAAGCACAGGCGACGCCAGCCGGCAGATCCTGGGCCAGTGGGCCCAAGTGCACGATGCGTGCGCTGCGCCAGTTGGCTGGAATATCGTCGGCCGCGATCGGCCCTGCCCTCGCACTGATATACTGCAGACGATGCCCATCGCGGTAGACATTTGTGAAGGTCGTCGTTTCAGCAGCAGGCAAGCGCAAGATGCTGATGCCGCGGCTCTCAAGCGGAGACAGGTCGAACCCGACATCAGCGCGCGCGACGATACCCGTCTGTTGACCCAGAGCGCACGCTGTTGCGGCTGCATAGGTCACCGTGCCGCCGATTGTCGTCTTGCCGTTACCAAGCAGGTCCTTGGTTATCGTACCCACAGCCAAGAAATCAAGCACTCTTGGCACCTTATTTCCTGGGTGAGATAACAACGCGCCGTTCTTCGCCCTCGCCGATGCTGGCAGTGCTCACGAACGGACTGTCGGCCAGGGTGAGATGAATGATGCGTCTCTCGTGCGGCGGCATTGGCTCGAGCGTGATCGGCGAATGGTTCTGCTTCACGCGCTCAGACATGCGCAAGGCCAGACCACGCAGCGATTCGTAGCGCCGCACCAGGTAGTGTTCGACATCGACAACGATACGCACATTAGATCCCGTGCGCTTGGCCACAATCTGATTAGTTATGTACTGCAGGGCAGTCAGGTTCTCGCCACGTCGTCCAATCAGGATACCAAGATCATCCCCTGTCACGTCGGCGGTGCAGGTAGCGGCGCCGTCATCGGGCGTGCGTGACCCACGCGGCTCAGCGCCACGCATCAGCACCTGGCCCTTGAGCCCCATCTGGCGCAGAAGCTCTTCAACGACTTCCTTCGTGACCGCGACAACGTCTGCCGGCACATCGGCAACATCCGATAGCGCCGCCATCGGGGCGCCCACCAGCCTGGCCGGCGCTGAAGCAGGAGGGGTGGGCGGTTCCGTCACAGACGGTCGCTCGACGGGAGCAGGCCGCGCCACAGGAGCCGATCGCTCGACTGGTTCGGGCCGGACAACAGGCGCCGGTCGCTCAACCGGCGCTGGACGGCGCACAGTCACCCGCACACGGGCATCCTCGGCGCCAATGCCCAGAATACCACGGCTGCCTTGCGACAGGATTTCAACATCCACTTCATCCTGCTTCTTGCCCAGGCGCTGCAAGGCCAGGGCCACAGCGTCATTCACGGTCTTTGCGTTACTGTCAATGCTATCTGCCACAGTATTCCCATCTCCAACAAGTGTCACCTTGGGCAGGCGGCGCAACGCCGCCGCACCAGAGTGGCAGTAGTTTGCTAGCCCAGACTATTTCTGCTGCGGTAGAGCTTTGCGGCGCGCCTTGATCGGCGGCAACGCTGCTGCTAACGGCGTCGGCTCGTCGCCGACATCGCTACCTGTATCGTCAGCGGCTGCAGTCTTGGCGGCCTTGCGACGCGACGTTCTCGTCTCAGTCACAGTGCTGTCGGCTGCACGCGGGCGTCTCGCCTTGGGCTGATCTGCTCGTTCCAGCGCTTCACGGCTGAGACGCTTGGTCACTTTCGGTTCAGGTTCAACAACCGCAGCGGCGACCGCAACCTGCATGGACTTGGGCCCCGGCAACGCCTTCAGAATGGCAGCGGGCATTTTCTTACCCAATTCGCCCCAGCCCGTGATATAGTACTGCTGGATAATGCCGATGATATTGAACGCCACCCAGTAGACGGCCAGGCCAGAGGCAAAAGAGTAGGTGATGTAAGCCATGAAGAGCGGCATGAAGATGCCCATCGTCTGGTTCATCGATTTCGACTGAGGATCGTTCGACGGCATTTGCATCATCTTCTGCTGAACCCAGGTGGTGACGCCAGCCAGAACGGGCAGGATAAACAGGGGATCAGGCCGGGAAAGGTTCAACCACAGGAACATTTCATTGACCGGCACCCGGTTGGCCAGAGCAGGCAGGATATGCTGCGAGAGCTGCATGAACTGCTCGGGCTGCGTGGTCATCACCGATTGCACGGACTGGTAAAAGGCGACGAAAATCGGCCAGGGAATGAGCATAGGCAAACAACCGGAGAGCGGATTGATGCCTTCTGTCTTGTAGAGCTCCAACTGCGCTTGCTGCAGCTTCTTCGGATCCTTGGCGTATTTCTTCTTTATCGCTTCCATTTTCGGAGCAACGCCAGCCTGAGCCTTGAACGCCTTCTGCTGCTGCATGGTGAAGGGCAATGTAGCGAGCTTGATGAGCACCGTGAAGATCAGGATAGCCACACCGTAGTTGCCCACCATACCATAGATAAATACAAGGATGTTCATCATCGGGTTGACGATTAGCATGTTCCAGACGTCAGTCAGCACCTATTTCTGCCCTCCCTCTTGTGCAGGGTATCGCCACAGTTCTTTGCCCGTCGTCGCATCAACCGCATAGAGATGAGCATCCGTCGAGTTGACATAGATCACATTGCCAGACACAGCCGGTGTGGCGTTGAGACGCGCCTTGGTGACAAATTCCCATTTCGGCGCCCCGTTGGCTGCATCGAAGGCATGTAGCTTGAAATCTGCTGACGCCACGTACAGAATGCCGTTGGCAACCACCGGTGCAGCACGAACCTCCCCGCCTGCCGCAACGTCCCACTGCTTGCTGCCTGTCCTGGCGTCCAACGCATAAACCTTGCCATCGAGAGAGCCGACATAGACCAGACTGCCGAAAGCTTCAGCTCGCGACCACACCCAGTTGCCCGCGCTGAACTCCCACTTCAACTCGCCCGTCCTGGCGTCAAGAGCGTTCACCTTACTGAGAGCAGAGACGTACAGCGTACCATCGGCCAGCGCCAGGGGTGCGCCGATCGCTCCCTCCACCTTGCGCTGCCACAGCCTGTCACCACTAGTTGCATCCAGAGCATAGACGACATGACTGAGCGAGCCAACGTAGACAACCCCTTTGTCCACAACGGGATCAGCCCACACTTTCTGCCCGGCCGCAAATTCCCATTTCGGCTTTCCTGACTCCATGTCAAGTGCATGGAACTTGCCGTCGCCCGAGCCGATGTAGACCGTGCCGGCAACGACAACCGGGCTCGACACGACCTCAGCGCCGGTGAGAAACTCCCACTTCAGCGTTCCGCTGCTCACATTGACGGCGTAAACCTTGCGATCGTAGGCGCCAACATACAAAGAGCCTCCGCTCACAGCCGGCGTGCCATAGATGAAACCTATCGTCTTGCCGTTGGCCGGGTACTGCCATACCAGTGTGCCATCGGCTGCCTTGAGCGCCATGATCCGGCCATCAGAGCTGCCATAGTAGACTGTATCCCGCACAATCGTGGGGCTAGACCATCCGCCGCTGGGCAGTTCGCCGCAAGCGGCAAGTAGGGGAATGGCGAGCGTCAGGAGCAGCAAGATGCTCGTGCGTCGCCTCCAAACGTGTGAACGGAACGACAAATTCGTATGAGCCTCCACTCGTAGTGTCACGGAACCGGGTCGTAGCCACCGGGATTGAAGGGATGGCAACGCGCCACCCGCTTAACGGCCAGCCAGACGCCCTTGATCACGCCATACTTCTCGACAGACTCGTATCCATAGTGGGAGCAGGTTGGGTAGAATCGGCAGGAGTTGGGCGGAAGCGTGAGCGCCAGTGTCTTTTGATAAAAACGGATCGCCGCCAGAACCAGAGTCCTCATGTGCCCTTCTCGCCCACAAGGCGAGCGCGCCGTAGCAATGTGCCTACAGCATCACGTATCTCGGAGAAATCAGCCTCGCGCAGCGGCTCGCGCGCGGCAAAAACCACATCCCATCCTGGAGGCACATGTGCCCACTGCTCGCGCACAATCTCGCGCAGGCGTCGTCGGATGCGGTTACGGACAACAGCCGTCCCCACACGCTTGCTGACCGAGAAGCCACAACGCGACAAAGCCAGGCCATTAGCAAGTGCACCCATTGCCAGCAGGCGATGCGACCACCATCGTCCCTGACCACGGATGGCCTGGAATCGTGCTGATTGGCGCAAGCGGGCCTGGCGCAAGGACGTGCGCCCGGACTGGCTGTGCGGTACCGGATGTTCATCTGTGGTTGAGGGCACTGCAGCGTTAGCACCATCACCCTTCCGCACAGGAACCTGCAGGAGGGTGTGAATGAACGAACCTACCTGGCAATTGTTGACCGCTTGTCGTTGCGTCTGCCGGTCGTCTTCAGGTTGCGTGAGGAAGCCGGTGTCAGCAAATAGCGCCCGCGGGCACGCCGCCTCTTCAGAACTTCGCGGCCATCGCTGGTGCTCATGCGGTATAGAAAACCATGTGTGCGGCGACGTGGAATGCGTTTCGGTTGATACGTCCTCTTGGGCATGACAATCTCCGTCCTAATCTCAAGAATCGCCTCTCAGGCTGCAGCGTATTATACCCTAGTCGTTGTCCTTGTGTCAACAGGCACGACACTTTTTCAGCACTTCCAAATATGGCGGAACGCCCGTCATTGCGAGCGATCTTTGCGAAGCAATCCCCCTGCGCAACGCTGAGATTGCTTCGTAAACAGCACTCGCAATGACGAGCCAACGGTCTGCTCGTACATACTTGGAAGCGCTGACACTTTTTCACTTTGACAATCCTTCTCTCGTGTGATAGAATCACTCTTGCCGGCGCGGCGATCCTTCCGCCCATTTTCGGTCCCACTATCCCCTTTGTGCAGCACAGAAGACTAACACTGCTCAACCGTATCCCGGTCATCTCAGACGGAGACCATATGTCAGCATATACTCGTCGCGACGCAGCGAAACGCATACCGCGGCTTCCCCGCAGCGGCGTTCTTGACCTGACCTATCGCTGCAACAACCACTGCCGCCACTGCTGGTCGTGGCTGTCTCCGCAATCTGCGCAGAAGCAGCACGAGTTGTCGGTCGCCGAGATCAGAGGCATCGTGGATGCGGCCAGGAATATGGGCTGCCGTGAGTGGAGCATGTCAGGCGGCGAGCCAATGCTCCGCTCCGACTTCCCTGAGATATTCGACTACGTCACCTCGCGAGCCGCCGCCTACAAGATCAACAGCAACGGCACGCTCATCACCCCCTCCATTGCGCAACTCATGACGCGCAAGGGTGCGAAGATGATTGCCCTCTATGGCGCCACGGCAGATGTCTATGACCACGTCACACGCAACCCGGGCGGATTCGAAGCTGCCATGCGCGGCATGCGCTACTTGAAAGAAGCGGGCGCCGGCTTCATCGTGCAGATCATTCCCATGCGCGACAATTATCATCAGATCGAAGACATGAAGCGCCTGGCGCTTTCCTTGAGTCCTCACTGGCGCTTCGGCGCAGCCTGGCTCTATCTCTCGAGTTGTGGCAGTGAGCAGATGAACCGGGAGATCAGCCGGCAGCGACTTGATCCCGCTGAGGTCATCGCGCTCGATCCTCCCGACCCGACATGGTCTGGCCAACCCAGTAGCAGCGACTCGTGCAATGGCGCCAGCGACAGTCGCCTCTTCGCCGCCTGCGCAGCCGGCAAGTCCGAATTCCACATCGACGCCTACGGCCAAATGTCATTCTGCGGCTTCATCCAGGACCCACAGATGCGCTATGATCTGCGCCAGGGCAGCTTTGCCGACGCCTGGGACGCCTTCATCCCGTCTCTTGCCGGCTACGTTCACGCCGACAGCGAGTATTCTGAGAACTGCGGCTCGTGCGAGTTGCGCAGTAGCTGCCGCTGGTGCCCGGTCTACGGCTATCTGGAACACGGGCGCTTCACGGCCAAGGTCGACTATCTCTGCGCATTGGCCAAAGAGGCGCACTCATACAAACAAAACTGGCTGCAGAGCCATCGCCGCTACTACCAGTGCGGCGGTATGACCATCCAACTCGATAGCGATCTGCCGCTGAGCCAGCTCAATCTCGACGCGAAGTTCCAGGCCTTTCAGGTCGCCGGGCCGGGCGAAGATAACATTAGCATCTCCCACTCGTACGCTTTGCCTGCGCTGAACGAAGACGACCTGGGGCAGGAGGTTTACCGTAAGCCGCCCTGGGCCATCTACAAGAAAGGCGATTCCTGGGTGTATGTATCGATCTCGCCGCGTCCCGAGGACAGGCAGCCCTATCAGGTCGCCGTCTTCAGCCACGACTACCGGCAGGCCAAGATCTACAGCCCCAATGAAGACATCGTGCGTAAGGGCAAACTGGGGTCGCTGACGTTTTTCCCTACCGATCAGATTCTCTTCGCCCAGTTGCTCGCCGACCGGCAGGGCTGCTACCTGCACTCAAGCGGCGTTGTCCTCGGCGGCCAGGGACTAGTATTCGCGGGACACTCCGACGCCGGCAAGTCGACCACAGTTAAGATGCTTCAAGAAGAGGCCGAGATCCTCTGTGACGACCGCATCATCGTCCGCCGCTGGCCAGACGGTTTCCGCATCCACGGCACGTGGAGCCACGGCGAGGTGCCAGACGTGTGCGCAGGATCAGCCCCGTTGCGGGCCATCCTCTTCTTGACGAAGGACACGGACAACCGGCTTGTACGCCTGACCGCCAAGAACGAGATCACGCGCAAGCTTCTGGGCTGCGTAATCAAGCCCTTCGTCACGGCCGAGTGGTGGCAAAAGACGCTCTCGGTCATCGAGCAGATCGTGACCGAAATACCCTGCTACGACATGCATTTCGACAAGAGCGGCGCCATTGTCGACATCCTGAGACAAACGCTGCTCGAACCGCAACATCCGGCCGGACAATGAGGGACACAAGAAGCTACGTTTCACAAGTGCGCGCGCAAGACTCCGCCTTGTGGAAGCACAAGCCGTCCCTGCTTGGCACGTTGGACATCGAGCTGACCGAGCGCTGCAACAACAACTGCATCCATTGTTACATCAATCAGCCCGCCAACGATCTGGCGGCCAAAGAGCGCGAGCAGGACACGCGGCGCATCCAGGGCATCCTGGTGGAAGCCGCCGCGTTGGGGTGCCTGCGCGTTCGCTTCAGCGGCGGCGAGCCACTGCTGCGCGACGATTTCGAGACGATCTACCTGTTCGCCCGCCGCCTGGGCATGAAGGTGCTTCTCTTTACAAACGCAACGCTCATCACGCCGGCGCTGGCCGATCTCTTCGTGCGCATTCCGCCGCTGGAGACAATAGAGATCAGCATTTACGGGATGAGCCGGCGCTCTTACGAGGCGGTCAGCCGCACACCAGGATCGCTCGCGGCAGCCAGGCGCGGCATCGACTTGCTGAGGGTGCGCAACATACCATTTGTGGTGAAGGGCGCACTGCTGCCATCCAACAAGGCGGAGCTGACTCAGTTCGAGGCCTGGGCGCGCGCCATTTCTGTCATCAGTACGCCGCCGTCTGAGGCCATGTTTTTCTACCTGCGCTGCCGGCGGGACTCAGATGAGAAGAACGCTCTCATTAGCCGCCTGCGTCTGTCACCGGCAGAGAGCGTGCGCATGCTCAGCCGCGATCCTGGCGGCTACCGCGCCGCTATGCGTGAGTTCCTGAGCAAGTTCTCTGCTCCGCCAGGCGACAAGCTCTTTTCGTGTGGGGCTGGACGGGGCAATGGTTGTGTGGATGCCTTTGGCATGCTCCAGCCCTGTATGATGCTGCGCCACCCCGACTCCGTGTATGATCTGCGATCTGGCTCGCTGAAAGACGCGTTCACACGCTTTTTTCCTGCCATGCGCGAGTTGCGCGCGACGCACGCTGGCTATCTTGCCCGTTGCGCGCGCTGCTTTCTCAAGTCACTCTGCGAGCAGTGCCCGGCGCAGTCATGGATGGAGCACGGAACGATGGACACACCAGTCGACTACCATTGCGGCGTGGCGCATGCGCAGGCGCGCTGGCTGGGCGTCCTCGCTGCTAACGAACAGGCCTGGGACGTTGCCAACTGGCAGGAACGCATCGCTGCCATGTAAACTGTATGCGGGCGAGAATGGTAACGAGGGCAGGCGACAGTAACGATAGGAGGAGCAGAGACATGAAAGGCACATGGACAAAACCTCAGTTGATTACCCTGGTGCGGGGCACGCCTGAGGAGGCAGTGCTGATCGCCTGCAAATTGGCAACCCCCGGCCAGAGCGCACCCAACTTTGTCGGCACGGCCTGCATCTGTCCGACCGGAGATGGCGCAGGCAGTTGTGCTCAGTGCGAGACGACCAGCAACAGCTAGACACTGGGCTGTTACGCTCGGCCGCCCCGAAGCCTCGCGCTCATGTTTAGGCAAAGGAGAAAACAATGACGACAGACGTGCGTCTGAACACTCGCTACGCACCGTCACAGGATATTGTTGCCCGCGAGATCGAAGGTGAGCTCATCATCGTGCCGCTCGTCGCTGGCATTGGCGACCTGGAAGATGAGTTGTTTACGGTCAACGAGACCGGCCGCGCCATCTGGAATCTCCTCGATGGCCGCAAGACCCTACAAGACGTTGCCATCCAGCTTGGCGGCGAGTTTGACGCCGCGCCTGTGGATATCACCGAGGACGTGGCCGGGTTCACAGCCGAGCTTCTCAAACGGAGAATGCTTGTTGAAGTCGCAGGCTGAGCGCACGCGCCAGGCCTCACGTTCGCAGCCGCTGGCGCCTGTCCCGGACGGCGGCGGGCAGAGTTACAGCCTGAGCGGCGACGAGTTGTCGCTGTCCGGGCCGGCCCTCAGGCAACTACTCGAGGCGGTCATCGAGCACGGCGCGCCCTTCCGCTTTCGCGCCCGCGGCGCAAGCATGTCGCCATTCATCAAGGATGGCGACGTAATCACAATTGTCCCGCTGGGCGGCCGTGCGCCACGGGTGGGTGACGTCGTCGCCTTCGCGCGGGGGCCACATCTCGTTGTCCACCGCGTGGTCGGGCAAGCGGCGGCCGGTTACATGATTCAGGGTGACGGCCTGAGCGAGAGCAAAGAGACGGCACGCCTAAGCCAAATACGCGGCCGTGTGCAGAGCGTCGAGCGTAACGGACGGCCGGTGCGCCTCGGTTTGGGCCGCGAGCGCGTCATCATCGCCTGGCTCACGGGCAGCGGCGCCTTCACGCGCATCGTTATTCCGCTTTGGATTCGTCTGCGTGGTCTCGTCAGGAGGTCCGGGTGAGCACATCGCATAGATCAACTGCCCCGCTCCAAGATATGACACTCTGGGACAAAATGGCGGCGCATGGTTCTCTGTTCTCTTTCGAGATGGAGCTGACTGCGCGCTGCAACAATGACTGCCGGCACTGCTACATCAATGTACCTGCGGCCGATGCCTCTGCGAAAGCCCGCGAGTTGACGGCCAGCGAGATTGCCGCCCTGGCCGATGAAGCCGTGAGTCTGGGGGCGCTGTGGTGTCTGCTGACGGGCGGGGAGCCGCTGCTGCGCGAGGATTTCGAGGAAATATACATGCTCCTCAAGCGTAAGGGGCTTCTGGTCTCCTTGTTCACCAATGCCATACCAGTGACAGAGTCGACTGTGCGCTTGCTTACCCGCTATCCAGCACGTGATATTGAGGTGACCGTGTACGGCGTCACCAAAGAGACATACGAGCGAGTCACGCGCCGCCCGGGCTCATTTGACGCCTTCATGCGCGGCCTCAACCTGCTGCTGGACAGCGGCATCAAGGTTCGCCTGAAAGCAATGGCAATGCGCTCCAATGCCCACGAGATGGCGGCGATCGCCGCGTTTTGCCGCGCCCTCACGAAGGACTACTTCCGCTTTGATCCGCTTCTGCACCAGCGCTTTGATGGCAACCCTGCCCGCAACGCCGAGATTCGGGCCGAGCGGCTCTCTCCCGACGAAGTCGTCGCCATCGAGCAAGGCGACCCGCTGCGCTTTCTAGCGCTGCAGGCAGGCTGCGACAGGCTGATCGTGCCGGCCGCCGCTGAGCAGACCTGCCACCTGTTCCGCTGCGGCGCAGGCAAGGGCAGCGTTGTCATTGGCTACGATGGCCAGTTACGTCTGTGTTCATCACTCTGGCGCCCCGATACCATGTACGACCTGCGCACGGGCAGCCTGAGCCACGCCTGGCACACGTTCGTGCGGAATGTGCAACAGATGACCTCAGATGATGCGCAGTTCCTGGCGACCTGCAGCAGATGCTCACTCATCAACCTGTGCCTGTGGTGTCCGGCGCATGCATACCTGGAGACCGGACAGATGGAGCGGCGCGTTGAGTCCTTCTGCGCTGTCGCCCATGCCCGCGCTGCCGCACTGGGCGTCTCCATACCGACAGGACAAACATGAGAGGACAGAGCGGGCTACACGCTGCTGCCCGGAGAACTTTCTTCCGGTCTATTCTGGCTATGCAAGGCACACGACTGTACCGCGAGCTTGTGCATACTGTGCACCCGCCGTATCGCATCGTCGAAGCGACGGACGACGATCTGCGCACCATCTATCGCTGGTTCGATCCTGAGGGCACGCCTCCGCCCAGACGGCACAATCCGGACGTTACCGACTACGTTGCCAGGTCCGGCAACGCCATCATCGGCTTTGTGCAGGCTATACACAACGATGACCAGACCAACCCGTTCTTTGGCTGGTGGGCATTCAGCGTGCAGGTGCGGCTGCGCTGGCGTGGCATGGGCATTGGCCGGGCGCTCTCCGAGCGCATGATCGCGCACGCCCGTGCAGCCGGAGCGCGCGAGGTGTCACTGCTTGTACGCGAAACCAATCAACCTGCCATCCGCCTCTACACGACGCTCGGCTTCAAGCGCAGGAGCATCCCCAACCTGGAAGCGCACCTGCAGAGCCAGGGATTCGCTCCGGAACACCTTATCGTCATGAGCAAGAATCTGTGAAACCTCGACCAAGGAAAGGCCCCTGGCCAGAAGCCAGGTTCAATATGCCTATCCCGCGCCTGCGCCAGGCCGTGCAGCTGGTGTGGGACAGCGGCCCGGCCTGGACGATAGCCAACGTGGCGCTGCTCATCGTCCAGGGCGTGCTTCCCCTTGCCTCCCTCTATCTTATCAAGCTGGTGGTGGATGCAGTCGCCCAGGGCATGAACAGCGGCGACGTTCAAGCCGTCCTGCGGCGTGTCACCATGCTCATCGTCCTTGAAGGCGCCGTGACCCTGGCCAACGCCCTGGCGCGCTCGCTATCGGGCCTCGTGTCGGAGCTGCAAGGCCAGGCTGTCACCGATCGCGTGCAAGATATCATTCATGCCAAGTCGATTGAGTCCGATCTAGAGTATTACGAAAACGCGCAGTACTACGACACCTTGCACCGGGCGCAACAAGAAGCCCCCTACCGCCCCATTCAGATTCTCAATGACCTGCTGCGCCTCGGTCAGAACACGATCTCGCTGACGGCAATTGCCGGGCTGCTGGTGTCGCTGCACTGGGGGATCGGCGTGATGCTTGTCATCACAGCCGTGCCCGGAGTGCTCGCCCGCCTGGCCTACGCGCGCCGCCTGTACCAGTGGCAGCGGCAGCGTACCCCTGCCGACCGCCTCTCAGGTTATCTCTCCTGGATATTGACGCGCGACACGCACGCCAAAGAGATTCGCCTCTTCGACCTGGGCGAGATGTTCAGGAAACGCTATCTGGAGACGCGGCGCAAGCTGCGGCAGGAACGCGCCGCCCTGGCGCGGCAGCGAACGCTCGTCGACACGGGGGCGCAGCTTCTGGCCACGCTGGGCGTCTTTGCCACCTTGATCTTCATTGCCTATCGCACCGTGCAGGGCGCAACCACCATCGGCGACCTGGTCATGTTCTATCAGGCATTCCAGCGCGGCCAGGCCTTTGTCCGCGACCTGATGGGCAGCCTGGCGGGTCTGTATGAAGACAACCTGTTCCTCTCGTATCTCTACGAATTCCTGGATCTGAAACAGACGATAGCCGATCCAGCGTCTCCGCTGCCGGTTCCGCGCCCGATGCGCGCAGGCATTCGCTTCGACCATGTGTCGTTTACCTATCCCCACGGCTCACACCCTGTACTGGAAGACATCAACCTTACCATCAGGCCCGGTGAGGTGATTGCACTGGTAGGAGCAAATGGATCGGGCAAAACCACTCTCTGCAAATTGCTGTGCCGCCTCTACGATCCAACCGGGGGGGCAATCACGCTCGACGGTATCAGCCTGCCCAGTTTCGCCGCTCGCCAGTTGCGCACAGAGATCAGCGTCGTGTTCCAGGACTATGCCCACTATAACCTCACGGCGCGAGAGAATATCTGGATTGGCAATATCACGCTGCCGCCTGACGACAGTCGCGTTGTCGCGGCGGCGCATCGTTCCGGCGCCAGCGACGTCATCGAGCGGCTGCCCAACGGATACGATACGATCCTGGGCAAGTGGTTTGACAGCGGTGAAGAGCTCAGTATCGGCGAGTGGCAGAAAGTGGCGCTGGCGCGCGCCTTTCTGCGTGATTCCCAGATTATCGTGCTCGACGAGCCCACCAGCGCCATGGACGCGAAGACCGAATTCGAGGTCTTCAGCCATTTCCGCGAGCTTATGCAAGGCAAATCCGCCATTCTGGTCAGCCACCGCTTCTCCACTGTGCGCATGGCCGACACCATCTACGTCATCGAAAACGGTCGCATCGTCGAGAGCGGGTGCCACGATGCACTGATTCGCCAGGCAGGCGCCTACGCCCACCTCTTTGACATCCAGGCGAGGAGCTACCGCTAAAGAAATGTCGACACAACGTGCGCCCACAGCGCCCGGCGTCACGGCGCTACTCCTCTCCTGCGCCCACACACGCGTCAACACCGACGCTGCGGGTCGCCTGCGCGACCTGGCTCTGCCGGACACGGACTGGATAAGTCTGGTCACACTCGCTGAATATCACGACATCGCTCCCCTCGTCTACCACATTCTCTCTACCGTCCTGCCTGACCTGACACCAGGCACAGTGCTTGGGCAGATGAAGGAAGACAATCGTCGCTCTGCCCTGGCCAGCCTGATCCAGGCACGCGAGTTGCTACGCGTACTGCGTGCTCTTGCGGAGAGGGGCGTCGCCGCTCTGCCTTACAAGGGGCCAGTTCTGGCTGAGATGGCCTATGGCGACCTCTCTCTGCGCCACTCGATTGACCTGGATGTGCTTGTGCGCAGGCAAGATATGGGTGCAGCACAGCAGGCGCTTGCTGCCATTGGCTATGCCCTCGATGACGAATGCCGGCTTCATCAGCAGGCATATGCCCACGCCCATCACCATCTCGTCTTGCGCGGCCAGCGCAGCAACGTGACCATCGAGTTGCACTGGCACACCGTCACGCCTCAATTCAGTTTCAACCTCAGCTTCGACCAACTATGGCAGAATAGCGTGATGACATCTCTGGCCGGGCAGGCTGTGCGTAGTCCAGCGGTTGAGGATACATTGCTGCTCGTCTGCGTTCACGCCTCGATGCACGGCTGGAAACAACTGAAGCAGATCTGTGACGTGGCAGAGTTGCTGCAACGGTATCCAGCGCTGGACGGTCAAGCGCTCCTGGCGCGGGCGCGCTCTCTGGGCGTGTGGCGCATGCTCGCGCTGGGCCTCAGCTTAGCCGGCAGCTGTCTGGACGCTACTCTGCCGGCGTTGCTCAGCGCAGAGAGCGATCCGGTTGTGCAGCGTCTTGCCGACGGTGTCAGGCTGCGCCTGGCCAACGCGCAATCGGGCGAGCCTGCGCCCGACGAGCGCAGCTTCTCAGGTTACTATGCCCTCCTGCGAGAGCGCCGGCACGACCGTGCGAACGAAGCGCTGCGCCGTATCTTCATCCCCAATATGGAAGACTGGGCCGCGCTGCCGTTACCCGAGCGCCTGTGGTTTCTCCACTACGTGATTCGCCCCCTGCGCCTGCTGCACCGCTTAACGGCCACGCTGTTGCACCGCTAAGCAAGCGCAGCCTTCAAACCCATCCCCGCCCTCGCTCGCCTGCCTCGTATGTGGTAGGTCAGGTTTCCGTACCGGACATCTCGGGTTGCTGGCCTGCCTGCGCCCCGAACAGGTTGTCGGCTATGGAAAGCCGACCTACGACAGACCGACCTACCCCAACGGTTATCATTTGTCCAGTTCGCATACCCTTGACCAAAACTGACTCCTATGCTACAATTACATGACGTTTTTCGTGGCAGAATACTTGACAAGACCAGACAGGAGTGATAGTATACGAACGCCCGTTCTATACATCGCAACCTATCCCCTGCTTGAGACCAGTGTCGCTGTCGTATAGGAGTCCGATCTATGCCCCTGGACAAGATTATCATCAAGGGTGCGCGCGAGCACAACCTCAAGAACATTGACGTCGAAATCCCCCGCGACAAGCTCGTCGTCATCACGGGTCTATCCGGTTCCGGCAAGTCCAGTCTCGCCTTCGATACCATCTATGCCGAAGGCCAGCGCCGTTATGTCGAGTCGCTCTCGGCCTACGCCCGCCAGTTCCTGGGGCAGATGGAGAAACCCGACCTCGACTACATCGAGGGTCTCTCTCCGGCCATCTCCATCGACCAGAAGGGCGCCAATCGCAACCCGCGTTCGACTGTCGGCACCGTCACCGAGATCTACGACCACCTGCGCCTGCTCTTTGCCCGCATCGGTCACCCGCACTGCCCCAACTGCGGGCGCGAGATTCAACAACAGTCGACCCAGCAAATTGTCGACGCCGTGCGCGCCCTGCCCGAAGGCAGCCGCATCATGATCATGGCGCCGCTCATCCGCGACCGCAAGGGTGAGCACCTGGCCGTGTTCGAAGACATCCGCAAAGCGGGCTACGTGCGCGTGCGCGCCGATGGCCGCCTCCTCGAAGTCTCCGAACAGATCGACCTTGACAAGAACAAGAAACACACCATCGAAGTTGTCATCGATCGTCTGGTCGTCTCACATGTCGAGGACAATGGGCAGGCCGACGCCGACCGGGCGCGCATCGCCGACTCGGTCGAGACGGCGCTTAAGCTAGGCGCAGGGATCGCCCTCGTCAGCGTCATCGATGGCGAGGAGTTGCTCTTCTCCGAGCACTTCTCCTGCGTCCACTGCGGCATTTCGCTGGGTGAGATCGCGCCGCGCACTTTCTCATTCAACAGTCCGCACGGCGCATGCCCGGCCTGCACCGGGCTGGGCACATCATTGGAGATTGACCCGGACCTCGTCATCCCCAATCGGGACTTGACGTTAAGCGAAGGCGCAATCCAGCCGTTTGCCCGCATGAGCACCACCGAGACCTGGTACGCCCGCGTTCTCGACGCCGTCGCGCTCAAACACGGCTTCTCGATGGATGTTGCGGTGAGCAAGCTTAAGCCGGAACAGGTGAAGCTAATCCTCTATGGCACCAACGGCAGTACGGTCACGGTACGCTCCGAGAACCGCTACGGGCACATGCGCGAGTATGAGATGGCCTACGAAGGGGTCATCCCGAACTTACAGAGGCGCTATAAGGAAACCGACTCCGACTACATGCGCATGGAGATCGAGCGCTATATGACCTCCAAGCCCTGTCAGGCTTGTCACGGGCAGCGCCTTAGGCCTGAGAGCCTGGCAGTGACGATCACCGGCAAGAACATCGTCGAAGTGACACGCATGTCAATTGTCGAGGGACTGCACTGGGTTGAGGAGTTGCAGGGCCACGATAGTGCATCCGTGACGCCCCTGAGCCAGCGCGAGCAGACGATCGCCTACCAGGTTCTCAAGGAGATTCGGGCGCGCCTGGGCTTTCTGGCCGATGTTGGCCTGCAATACCTGACCATCGACCGCGCCGCTGCCACTCTGTCGGGCGGCGAAGCGCAGCGCATACGCCTCGCCACACAGATCGGCTCCAGCTTGATGGGCGTGCTCTACATCCTAGACGAGCCATCGATTGGCCTGCATCAGCGTGACAACCGCCGCCTCATCCATACGCTCGAGCACCTGCGCGACCTGGGCAACACTGTCCTTGTCGTCGAACACGACGAGGAGACGATGCGGTCCGCTGATTGGATCATCGACCTGGGACCAGGCGCTGGCGAGCACGGCGGCCGCGTCGTCTGCGCCGGACCAATAGATTCCATCCTCGCCTGCCCCGATTCGATCACCGGCGCCTTCCTGCGCGGCGAGCGCGCCATTCCGGTGCCAACTCAGCGCCGGCCCGGCAATGGCAAGACTCTGGTTGTGCGCAATGCGCGCGAGAACAACCTGAAGAATCTTGATGTGTCGATCCCGCTGGGCGAGTTCGTCTGCATCACCGGCGTATCCGGGTCGGGCAAGAGCACGCTTGTCGCCGACATCCTCTTCAAACGTCTGGCGCAGGTGATCTACAAGGCGCGTGAGAAACCGGG
>CAYOEZ010000037.1:0-26582 GCA_964402955.1 uncultured Ktedonobacterales bacterium
TTGAAATTATGGCCCTTGCCGGTGGTCGCAATCCAGCTCTCAGGCGGCGCGCCGATGTAGAACGTGCCGCGATGAACGATCGCCGTCGTCTGGCCTGTTACAGCCTGGTTCGATGAGTCCATGACCGTTGCCTCGATGGCATAGACCTGGCTGCGTGTCTCCTGGGATATATGGGCAGGCAGTTGCACCAGCACATTGCCGTTGGCGTCAGTCGTTGTCTCGCGGCTTAGCACCTGCTTGCCATAGTAGTATTGGGCCGGCGGCAGGTCGCCGTTACCGAGGCCGAAATCGAAGTCCTCGTTACGCGACCACGAGAACCAGTAGTCATTGCTGAACACGGAGTAGCGCACTTTGGCGTTGGGCGCCGGCGCGCCGAAAAAGTAGGAGGCATTGATGGCGACGTTGATCGTGTCGCCGTTGATGTAGCTCGGTTTGTCGGTGCGTACGGTCACTGCGTACTCCGGCTTACGGTACTCCTCGACGCGGAATGAAGACTGGTAACTCCATCGTGTTTGCTCATCCGGCTGTTTGCCAACCTCGACGCGAATCTGGTAGTCGCCCAACTTGGCCTCGTCGTTGATCATAAAGCTGTCGTTGATCGAGCCAAAAGCCGTCGTCTTGAGCGTTTTCTTGTAGAGCACCTGATTGTTCCAGTTGGCGATCTCGACATAGACACTGGCGCCTTCTGGCGGCTGGCTGTACTGCCCATCCCGATCGGCGCGCACGATGCCCTTGAAATACACGGTCTGGCCGGGCCGGTAGAGCGGGCGATCAGTGTAGATGAAAACGTTGTAGTCTTTGCTCTCCGGTTGCCACTGCCAGGCGATACTCTGGAAGCGCCACGGCTCGACGCCGGTCTGCCAGTCTGACGACGCAGCCGCCACATCGCTTCCCTGCACGGCCAGAGCATGCACCAACCCTGTCGTCTGGGGAATGTCGGACATGACGACGCCGTCGGCGTCCGTTGCACCGGCGGCCAGCTTCTCGCCCTTAGCATTGTAGAAAGTGACGGGCAGGCCAGCCACCGGCCGGCCTGTGCTCATGTCGGTCGCCCATGCCAGGACCTGCCTGTCGGTGCGTTTCAGTGTCAGTCCTGTCTTGGAAACGAGCACCACCTGGCTGTCGCGCACGTCCTCGGGCGCTGTCAGCAGCAGCATGTACATGCCCGGGCCAAGTTCGCCCATATCCACGCTGATGTCCGTGCGTTGGTCAGCTTTGGCGTCAAGCGGTATCTGCCAACTACGCAGCGCGGGCAGCGTTTCCGAGCGGAATTGGCGCCAGTCGTCCGAGGTGAACCCGCGCAGCTTGAGATAGGTGGGCACATCGAGTGTAAACAGACTGGCGTTGACCTGGCTGACATTAACCACCGTCAAGGCTTGCAGCTTGGGGCTGTAAGTTGAGAACTGGCCATAGCGACCGACGTCCACGAGACCCAGGCTGGGCGTCATCCGGGTGATAGTGAAGCTCCAGTCGTATCCCTGCTTCATCTCCAGGCCGTACACTTTGTCCCGAGCGCCGGCCAGCAAAGCGACGCGGTAAGGCGTTGACGGCTGCGTTGCGCCGTAGACGAAGAGCTTGTTGCCCACCCAGCCAAAGCGTTGGTTCGCCAACGGAGGCGAAACGACAACCCGATCGGTGACGGACTTCTCGTCCATGGCGCGACTGAACGTGATGGTAATGCCGGCGTCGCGATAGGGTGCGCCGAATCGTGCGCCCGGCGGCGGGGTCGTGGTCACAATCGTTGGCGGGCCAATCACGGTGAATTGCGAGGTGAATTCGGTTTCTTTGGGGCGCATGATCCAGCTACGCACGCCGGCGCCCACATGAACCGTTACTACGCCTCCGCTCGGCCAGTCTTCCATCGGGGTGAAAATGAGCGTGCGCTCGTCGGCCCAGGAGAATGACCCTTTGACAGGCGGCTCAAAGCGGACGGCAGACTCGCTTACGTCCTTGTTCATCGGGGTCGTGAACGCTATGGTGACGGGAGCGCGCTCGAGCACATCAACGGCGTGCTCTCTCGGCAGAACAACGTCAACCCTGGGCGCACGCCACGGGCGCAACTGCTGCTTGACTGCCTCCGGCGCTCGCGCCAGCGGCGAGGCGTAGGCCAGCCGGTCAGTCCCCGGCGCAAAGAGGACGATCAGAGCCAGAGCAATACTGAACAGGACAGCTACAAGCGCGGCAGCCAAGAACTTGTGCCTGCCCAGCCAGGCTAGGAATCGTGACATAGTGTACCTCCAAAGCTTGCGCAGGAACCACCACTACGGTGCACCTATTACATAGACGTAACGGTGCGGCGCTGGCTGGCAGTATGTTACTACGCCCCCCCATTATTGTCAATTAGATTGAACCTTCCAGCATTTGCCGGAAAATCCCTTCCATCGCGCGCCGCTTTCTGCTATAATATGTCTAGTTGAACGTAGAGGTGTCCGTCCCATGATCGAACGAGTGCTCGCGCCGACAGAACGCGACGACGATGCCGCCTTTGACACGACACTTCGCCCTCGCCAGCTCGATGACTACATCGGCCAGGAGAAGGTGAAGGAAGGGCTGCGCATCTTCATCGCCGCGGCGCAACAGCGGGGCGAGGCGCTCGATCACGTTCTCCTCTACGGACCGCCTGGTCTGGGCAAGACAACTCTGGCCAACATCATCGCCATTCAGATGAAGGTGAACATCAAAATCACCTCTGGCCCGGTTATCACGCACCAGGGCGAGCTTGCCTCCATCCTCTCCAATTTGGAGAAAGGCGACGTTCTTTTCATCGATGAGGTACACCGTCTCGGGCATCAGGTCGAAGAGTTTCTCTACCCGGCCATGGAAGACTACGTCATGGACATCATGACCGGCAAGGGACTGATGGCCAAGAGCATCCGCCTGTCGCTGCCTCACTTCACAGTTGTTGGCGCGACGACCCGGATTGCCCTGCTGACGTCCCCCCTGCGCGATCGTTTTGGGGTCACCTACCGGCTGGACTACTATGACCTGCCGGCGATGGAACAGATCGTACGCCGCTCTGCGCGCATCCTCAACGTACACATCGATGAGTCCGGGGTCACGGCTATTGCCCGGCGCGCCCGCGGCACACCGCGCGTCGCCAACCGCCTGCTGAAACGTGTGCGCGACTTCGCCGAGGTGCGCGCCGACGGCGTCATCACCGCAGATGTCGCGCGATCAGCGCTGGATATGCTCGAGGTAGACGATCTGGGACTGGACGAGATTGACCGGCGCGTGCTGACGACGATCATCCAGAAATTCGACGGTGGGCCTGTGGGCATCGAAACCATTGCCGCGGCCATCAGCGAGGAAGCAGACACGATCATGGACGTGTACGAGCCATACTTGCTGCAACTGGGCTTCCTTGCCCGCACACCGCGCGGCCGCACGGTGACCCGGCTAGCCTACCAGCATCTGCACATGCAGCATCTCTACCGTAGCGATACACAGCAGCCCGCGTTGTTCCCGTAGTAGTTGTTCCTGTAGTAGGGCAGGTTTCCATACCTGCCACCCTGTTCCAGTAGGACGCGTGTCTATTTCCCACCATCTCTCATGATCGGTCGTCACGCACAGACAGAACGCATAGCGGCGAACGTAAGGACAGGAGGATACACACATGGATCAGCGTATCCAGGAGTTCCTCAACAACCTATCAGTCGAGAAAGGCTTCTCGGACAACACACTGGCTGCCTATCACAATGACCTGGGCCAGTTCGAGGAATACTTGCGCACCGTCGCCAGCCATCCCGACCACGCCGGCGACACACCGGATGCTACGATCGATGCTGAGGGCGTGAACTGGGCGTCCATCAGCAAGCGCTCCATCATCAACTTCGTCCTCTCTATCAAAGAAAAGCAATACGCGCCGGCAACCGTGGCGCGCAAGGTTGCGGCGGTCAAGTCTTACTTCCATTACCTGCTTGCGGAAGCGATCTTACGCAGCGATCCCACCGCCACCCTGGATTCGCCGAAGGTGGGCCGCTCGCTGCCCAAAGCTATCTCGGAGGCAGATGTTGACGCCCTGCTCGAGCAACCGGCCAAAGACCCCGCGCCTGAGGGTCTGCGCGATCGGGCCATGCTCGAGCTTCTCTACGCCACCGGCATGCGCGTCAGCGAGCTTGTCTCCCTCAACATGGACGATGTGAGCCTGGCCTCCGGCTATGTGCGCTGTTTCGGCAAAGGCGCCAAGGAGCGCACCATACCCACCCACCCGGCCGCGATCGCAGCCCTCGAGACCTACATCCAGGAGGCGCGCCCGGGCCTGATTGACAAGGCCACCGAGCCGGCGCTCTTCGTCAATCACCGCGGCACACGCCTGACCCGGCAGGGCTTCTGGCTGATCATCAAGGAGTACGCACTCAAAGCAGGCATCGGCCAGATTACGCCGCACACGCTGCGCCATTCATTCGCCACGCACATGCTCAGCAACGGCGCCAACCTGCGCGATGTCCAGGAACTGCTCGGCCATGCCAATATCGCTACGACACAGATCTACACACACGTGAGCCAGGATCAGATCAGATCCACCTATGATCGCGCCCATCCGCGGGCGTGAACTCAAGTGACGCGGAAATCGCTGCCAGAAATGGTGAGTTGTGTTGTCTATGAGGAGGCTAATCATGGGTTACCTTGAGAGCATACTTGGGGGAGATGAGCACGTCGTCTTCACGACGAGACGGCACTGGATGGTCATCGCCAGCACCGTGATTGTCGCCACGATCGCCTCGGTGATCATCATTGCCGTCGGCGTCTTCTTTGCCCACGACACCGACAGCCTGTCGCTCCTGCTACTTCTCCTTCTGATCGTCCCCGTGGGTAGGCTAGTAACGACCTATCTGAACTGGTGGAATGACCAGTTCATTGTGTCCACGCGGCGCATTATCCAGATCAAGGGCATCTTCAACAAGCACGTCATTGATTCCTCGCTCGAGAAGGTCAATGACGTGGTCATGGATCAGTCAGTAATGGGCCGCCTTCTCGGCTACGGCGACATCGAAATCTTGACGGCCAGCGAAATCGGCGTTAACAAGCTGCTCAAGATCGCCAATCCCATCCGCTTCAAGACAACCATGCTGAATCAGAAGCACAGCCTCAGCGACGAGGGCGGCGAATCTGGGCATCCGCGGCGCGCTCCTCAACAACGGACCGTTCCGGAGTTGATTGAAGATCTCTCCAATCTGCGCGACCAGGGCGTCATTACGGAAGAGGAGTTCCAGGCTAAGAAGACCCAGTTGATGAGCCGTCTATAGGAGTTGCCGAGTGCGTGACATATCTGATCTGCACGCGATCAGCATAGCCGCCGCTGTCATCAGCCAACGAGCCGGGCGCCTGCCGGCGGTTGGCGTTGTGCTTGGCTCTGGACTTGGCGAGCTGGCGCAGAGCATCACAGACGCGGTCAGCATTCCATATGAGCAGATTCCCTTCTTCGCCCCGGCCACGGTTGAAGGACACAGAGGCGAACTGGTCATTGGCCGGCTGGGCAGCCGCGACATCGCGCTCATGAATGGGCGCTTGCACTACTACGAGGGTTACTCCCTGCAGCAGGTGACCTTTCCCATACGCGTGCTCAAACAGCTCGGCTGCAACACGTTGATCATCACCAACGCCGCCGGCGGCCTCAATCCTGCTTTCAGCGTCGGCGACCTCATGCTGATCACCGATCATATCAACTTACCTGGTTTTGCCGGCAACAGCGCCCTCTTTGGCCCCAACAACCCTGCGCTGGGAGCGCGCTTCCCCGACATGCACAACGCCTACGACCGCGACCTGCGCCGGCTGGCCACAGACGCCGCCAACCACCTGGGATTTGCGCTCAGGGAAGGCATCTATGCCATGCTGGGTGGGCCGGCATTCGAGACGCCGGCAGAAGTGCGTTTTCTGCGATCCATTGGCGCCGATGCTGTCGGCATGTCGACCGCAGCCGAAGTGATTGTCGCCCGTCACGGGGGGCAGAGAGTACTCGGTATCTCGATGATCAGCAATGTTCTCAGCGCCGACCCGGACGCGCCTGTGGTGAACCATGAGGAAGTGCTGGCTGCCGGGACCGCAGCAATCAAGCGTCTGGCGCCGTTGATCTTGAACGTCATCAGTCGCCTCTAGGCGTCGATACGCCCAATCCATCAATGTCAGAGAAAAGCTTCCGCACGATTCTGATCATTGTCGTCGTTGTTTGGGTCGTCTTTGTCCTCGTGCCGGCGTTGGCCGACGCCATGCCGCGCGCCTGGGCCAATGTTCAGTACTTTCTGCCCGGCAGTACCCCACGCGTCACTGTCATTATTAAGGACGGCCCCGAGGGGGAGGCCGTTGCCGACGCCCGCGTCCAGATCGTCAGCGGGCAAACAGCTTTTGTGGCGGTCACCGACAAGAGCGGCCAGGCTGTCTTCGAGGCAGTCCCCGCCGGGCGGGCTCTCGCCCTGCGTGTGCAGAAGCTAGACTACGAGATTGTCGCCATTGCTAACCCCGCCATATCACATCGCCAGCGGGCCCGTTTCGACATCGTCATCAAGCGCAACTTCGGCCAGCGCCTCTACATCGCGCACGAGACGGCGTCGAACACATTTGGCTTTTCGCTGCTCGATGTGTCTAGCCGCATTGTCATGTCACCCCCCGGTGCGACCAGCGGTTGGGAGAACGCAGCGGCGGGAGACGTGCGCGTCAGCGCCATCAGCCAGCGCCTCTACATTCTGGCGACTGATCGCCTCATCACGATCAATACGGCCGATGGTTCGCGAGCCAGGGAAGATGCACCATTTGCGGCCATTGCCGGCGGCCTGGCGCTTGATCCAAACGGGGAGTCGGTGTACGTCGTGGCGGCGGGGGCCGGCGGGCGCGGGCGATGGCTCACTGCACTCATGGCGCGCAGCGGCGCGCAGCGCTTCTCAGTCCAGGTATCGACCACCGCCAATAGCGTGTCGTTACTGGTCAGCCCGGACGGGCAGCGCCTCTATCTCATCCCCATCGGCGAGCAGAACATCATGGTCTTTGACGCCCGCACCGGCCAGCGCACGTCTATGTTCCCGTTGGGCGACAGGGTGAAGGACGCCGCTATCACGCGCGACGGGCAGACCATCTATGTCCTGACCGAGCGTGGCCAGGTTCCGCTGGCCGTTACCTTGTCTGGCAACGCCAGGGCCACCCCCGTCCTTGACCAGGTTCCCGAGAACGCACTGGCCGGCGCCACCCGCCTGATTGTCGCCGAATACCAACTACACCGCTGGCTCTGCCTTCTGCAACCGGCTTCCAGGCAAGTTGCCATCATCGACCTCAATGACCATACGCTTCAGACCGTGAGTGTGGGACGCGAGCCGAGCGCCCTGTCGCCCGCAACCTCTGCCGACCAGATCTACGTCGCCAACAAGGGCAGTAACAATCTCATAGTCATCTCGCTCAACGACCATACTGTGATCGATGAGATCGATGTGCGCAGCAGACCCGCTCTGCTGGTCGCACCGCAATGACCTGACCACGCGACGTAGCGCACCTGGCGCGCCGTGCGCGGCCCGCAAAATAAAGCGTCACACAGGATACGATGAAAGCAGAAATCATCTCCATTGGCACCGAGCTATTGCTCGGCCAGATCACCGACACCAATGCCGCATATCTGGCGGGCGAGTTGCCCGCTCTGGGCATTGACCTCTACTTCATCTCGCAGGTGGGCGATAACCAGAAACGTTTGGCGGATACTCTGCAGCGGGCGTGGCAGAGATCCGACGTCGTCTTGACGACGGGTGGGCTGGGACCGACCCAGGACGATGTGACGCGCGAAGCGATCTCCGCCATGCTCGGCGAAGAGATGACAGTCCACCCTGAGCTCGAGGCGGACCTGCGCGCCTATTTCGCCCGCCGTGGCCGCCCTATGACGGACAGTAACCTCAAGCAGGCAACGCTCATCCCCTCGGCGAAAGCGCTGCCAAACCCTGTCGGCAGCGCGCCCGGCTGGTGGACAGAAAAAGACGAGCATGTCATCATCTCCATGCCCGGCGTCCCGCGCGAGATGTACCGTATGTGGCGCGAAGAGGCTGTCCCGCGCCTGTTGGCGCACCAGAATACGGGCGACGCTATTATTGTCTCCCGCACCGTGAAGTTACTCGGCATCGGCGAGTCGCTGGCAGAAGACAAGATTCGTCACTTGCTGGCGTCGACCAACCCGACCATTGGCACCTATGCCAAGAACGACGGCATTCATCTGCGCCTGACAGCCAAGGCTGCTACGGCTGCCGAAGCGCGCGCCCACATCACGCCGGTCGAGCGGGAGCTTGTTGACCTGCTCGGGGTCTACATCTATGGCTATGACAACGACACGCCCAGCAGTGTGGTCGGCGACTTGATGCTCAAGAAAGGCCTGACGCTGGCCACGATGGAAACATGCACCGGCGGCCACGTCGCCAGCTCGATCGTCGATGACCAGCGCCATCCGGCTTACTTCAGAGCTGGATTTGTCGCCCCCACCGCCGGCGCGCTGGCTGACCTGGGCGTACCTGCCTCGCTCATCACAGAGAAGGGTATGGCCAGCCTGGCTGTCGCCGAGGCGATGGCCGCCGCCGTGCGCGCTCGCCTGGGCGTCAGCGTCGGCATCGGCGTCACCGGCCTCATGCCCGGCGCTGAATCCGGCGGCGTCATCGCCCCCGGCACGATCAACGTCGCGCTCAATGACGGCGAGACGCGCACGACCACAACTGTGTTCCCCAGCATGGCCGCCGACGTCAAACGGTGGGCGATGCTCAATGCTCTCGACCTCTTGCGGCGACGACTGCTCGGCGCAGTGTAGAAAACGTTGACAATTGCCCGCCACTCTTGTAAGATAGAGAGGGAGGCCAAAGCTCATGGAGAATGTGGAACCCGCAACGACCGGACTCAGCAGCGAACGCCGCGACGCACTGATCGAGCGTCTGGCGCAGCGCATTGAAGGCATGGGGCTCTCAGCAGCGGCGATCCTCATGCTCGAAGCGCACAAACCCCTCAGCTTCGTGGGCAGCCAGGCCATCCTTATCCTTCAACCGTTGCTCAGTTTTGCGATTGCCTCACAAACCAGCCAGGAGTACGCGCTGTTGCTGGAGCAACGCGGTAACGTCGAGCTGCTGATTCGCAGACTCGACACAGGGAGATAACAGTGCCCGATCTGCTGCATCTGCAAGCTCTGCTCGATTCGTATAACGCGGGCATGACGATGAGCGGGCTGTTTGCACTCGGCTTCATTATCCTCGCCCTGCTCCTGTTTGCCGCCGCGTCCTATCGCGTCGGCGGCGCCTACCGCCTCAGCCTGCGGCCCATTGCCGGCTTTGACCATATCAAGCATGCTGTCATCGAAGCGGCCGAGTCTGGCCAGGGCATGCATATTTCCACCGGTACAGGCAGTGTGGGCGGCGCCGTGAGTGCAGAAACGCTGGCCGGCGTCAACGCCGCCAGCGCCGTTGCTGCCCGCGCCGCCACCGCGCATGTGCCGTTTATTTTGACGACATCGAGCCCGGTCGTGCTGCCCCTGCTTCAATCTTGCACCGAGCAAGCATACGCTGCTGCCGGCGCACCAGGCGACTACCAGGCAACCAGGGTACGGTTTGCCGGCGATGATCGCAGCGCCTACGCCGTAACAGCAACCGATATTCTCCAGCATGAGGGCATGACCACAAGCATGATGATTGGCGCCCTCGGCGACGAGACTCTGTTCATCGGCGAACGCGCCGCGGCTAACGGAGTCATGCAGGTCACCGGCACGGCCAGCACGCGCGCCTTGCCCTATGCCCTTGTCACCGCCAACCACACTCTTATCGGCGAGGAAATCTACGCCGCCGGCGCCTACCTGTCGGGCCGGCCGCTGCAGCAGGCCAGCCTGTTGACGCAGGATTGGCTGCGTGTCATTGTTGTCGCGATTATTGTCATGGGGGTTGTCGCCAGATCATTGGGCTGGTAGGAATCGGATTGCCGTCATGAGCCCGGCGCGACCGCGGGGCGGCTGCGCCTGGCCACAGCAAGCAAACAGCGCGAGCCAAAGAGAGAGGAGACAGCATGCGCCTCGTACGTGCCCTATCCGTTCTGGTCGCCCTGCTATGTGGCGTCATTGTCCTGCTTGACTACTTCATTACCGACGCCACCCTCGACGCCGTCGGCGGCGCGATGGTCACCTGGGTGACGATTCTGGCCGCGGTCGCGTTTCTGCTCGGACTGCTGAACCTCGTGCGGCTGCACGGGGGACGCATTGTACGGGGCACAGCGGGCTGGCCCTACAGCCTGGCGCTGATTGGCGCCCTGCTGGTGACACTGCTGCTCGGCCTGGCGCCCGGATCGTCCGGCGCAAGCGACCCCGCGCTGCAGTGGCTCTTCACGTATGTCTACCAGCCACTTAACGCCGCCATCTTCTCGCTCCTGGCCTTCTATCTGGCAACTGCAGCATACCGTGCCCTGCGTTTGCGCACGCTTGAGGCCGGGGGCCTGCTGGTCGCCGGCGTGATCGTGCTGCTGGGCCAGATTCCACTCGGCGCACAGATATGGGATGTGCTTCCCCAGGCCCGCACATGGCTTCTGGCCGTGATTAGTACGGCAGCCCTGCGTGGCATCATCATAGCGGCCGCACTGGGCGCCATTCTGACTGGCCTGCGCGTTCTCCTCGGCGCCGACCGCCAGTATCTGGATAAGGACAACTAGGAGGATTGCGTGGCTTTCTATTGCCCCCAGTGTCACACAGCCAACCGCGAGGGTAGCCGCTTCTGCAATAATTGCGGTGACGCTCTGCCAACGCCGCCGCCTGGAATTCCCGTCGTCACGGCGCCAGCCCCGATCACCGAAGGTAGCAGTGACGAATCTGCGGTCATGGAAGAGTCTGACGTCATTTCACTAGACCAGGTGCCGGCAACGCCGACCGTGTCACGACCCGCCGCGATGGCGGCCGCCTCGGAGCTGCTTGCAGAGAACAGCGCTACCGATTCACCAGCGCAGATTGGCGAAGAACTACGACCTGCCGCCCCTGCGCCGGCACTGAAGGCCGCCGCTCCGCAGGTCGAGCAGAGCGCGCACGCTGCACCGCTTGCCCGGGCAGAAGCAAGCTCGCCGCCTGCCGCCGCACTGCCCGCCCAAGGGAGCGCGCCTGCTGCGCCCATCGTAGCGGCGCGCAAAGACGCTGCTCCTGCCGCAGCGCCAGCGCCCATCAAAAACGCTCTGCCTATGGCTCCCCCGGTGGCATCGGAAAAAGCGGCCACGGCGGAAGATGGTGACGCCCCAGACACGGCTGCTTGGGACAACGATCCCATCGCTGCGCTGCGCGGGCAGCTCGTTCGTGCGCCGCAACTGCTGGCGCGCGTGCGGCCTCCAGCCAGTCCGCGCCCCCCACTGCCGCTGCAGGCGTCTCAGTCTCCCGATCGGAGCAGTCTATGGCGGCGACTGGCCTATCTGGTGTTGGCTACAGCAATTGTCGTCGGCGTCATGCTTCCGCCCGGCACGCTGGGATCCAGTAGTGTGATTTCCCCGGAAGTGAGTGATCTCTACGCCACCATCGAGGCGCTGCCCTTGCGCTCTATCGTTCTGGTCTCCTTTGACTACGAACCCGGCACAAGCGACGAGATGCAGCCGCTGGCGGCTGCCGTCATCACCCACCTCATGCGGCGACAGGCGCGCATTCTGACGATGAGCCTGCTCCCGCAGGGGCCGGCGCTTGCCGGCGGCGTCATGCGTTCATTGGCGGAACAGAACGTCTACGCCTACGGGGCTGATTATGTCAACCTTGGCTTCTTCTCCGGTGATGAAGCCGCCCTGGCGTCACTCGGATCGAATCTGAGCGCGGCGCTCAAGGGCGACGACGCCAGCGGACGCCCCCTGACCGGCATGACTCTCCCGCGAGCCGTCAGCGGCATGTCGGCGATCGATCTGGTCATCGAGATCGCCGGGGACGAAGGCGGCGCGCCGCGCTGGGTCGAACAGGTGCAGACACGCACGGGCGTGCGCCTGGCGGCTCTCACCAGCGCCGTCGGCCTGCCGCTTGCTTTCCCCTACCGGCAGTCGGGGCAGCTCAGCGGCCTTGCCAGCGGTCTGCCCGCGGCAGCCCAGTACGAGAAGCTGATGGGTTACACCGGACAGGCGACGCGTGGCATGGATGCGCAGTCGCTCGGTCACATGGCCATACTCTTGTTCATCGTCCTCGGCAACTTGGCCTGGCTCTTCTCGAGACGCAAAGCAGCACCATAAATCCTTCCGCTCACTTACGCACGCCCCTCGCCGGCGGGCCAACGGCTGGAACTGCTCCCGATCTTGCCGCCATACTCAAGGAATTCTACGCCCTGTGCTATCTCGACGAGCAGGGCCGCCCCACAGCGGACCGTCTGCGCAGCCTGGGCCTGGACGATGTAGCCCAGCAGCTTCACGCCCAGGGCTAGTGCGCCCGTTGCCGTGGCTTTCCCTGGCGTGTAGCGCACGGTGAACAAAGAGCAGGACGCCGCTTGCCGGTGTCCTGCTCTTGCCCACTCTCCCTGCCCGGAAGATCGTAGCCTAGACTTTGGCGGGCTGCACCTTTTTATCCAGCCCGGTGCGCTCCTTCAACCAACTCTGCGCCACCATCTGAGCTGCACGCACTACATCGATCCCCTGCATCGGCACAGGCAGCTCAAGTTCGCGTTTGTCACAAACGGTGCTCAGATTCGCCGTGTCCACTTGCGGCTTAACTGCCCGCAGGCGGGATTGCCGCTCCACCGGATCGCTGATGGCCATGATGCGATCAATCTCCGCCACCAGCCCCACGGCGCGCGCGATGCGTTTATCGGTGGCCTCAGCCACCAGCGGCGAAACCAGACCAGCCTCAGCCTTCAGCAGATTCATGCGCCGGCCGGCCTCATACGTCGCGGCCACGATCGTATCGCGGTCCATCCAGTCGGTCTCGTAGTTCAGGACGTGCTTCCAGCTTGGCGCCAGCAGCGCCTGGCGATGCTCCTCCAGGGTCCGGCAATGCAGCCGGTAGCCATAGCGATCAGGGTTTTCAAAAGCCCGGCTCCCCGGATCGAGGAAGGGCGCAAGCGGCGAAATGAACGGGATCAGTCGCATTTTGCCCTGACCAGCATACTGCGTCAAGAGCTTGCCGCTGTAGTCCACTGTGTCCATAACCGACTGATAGGTTTGCTTACGCAGACCGGTCATGAAGAACACATCCAGGCGTTCGCAGCCTGCATCAAGGGCCTCCTGCATCGTGCGCTCGATCGCCACCGTTGTGTAAGGGCGGCCAAAGGCGCGACGAATCTCGTCGTCATGCGACTCAAGCGAGATCTCGACTGTGAAATTCGGTAGAGCCTGCGCCACACGTTTGAAGAAACCGGGCGGCGTGGCGTCGAAGAGCTCCAGAAACACCTGATTCTTGTAGCCGGCGATCGCATCCAGGAAGCGATGGGCATAGTCCTCGCCGGCCTGGCGTATGTCGCCCAGCACGAAGACCGGGCCGCGGCTGAACATGCCCACGCGTCGCACGTCATTGGCCAGGTCTTCAGGCTTGCGGTAGGCAGGACGGCGCCGGCCATACATCCCAGCGTAGGCGCACGCTGATCCGCCACAGGTGATACAATTGTAGTTGCAACCGCGCACGGTCAGCGCCGCCGTGATCGGGTAGCGCATCCACCCGCGGAAGGGGATGAAGCCGCTCAGGTCACGGTAGCGTACAACCGCGCGCAGGACGTAGCTGTAGTCAAGCAGCAGATGATCGAGACTTTCGGGGCTATAGCTCATCGGGTTGGCGTGGCTGACCAGATCGGCGTCGCGCCAGGTCAGGTTGGCTATCGCCCCCAGCTTCCGGGCCTCAACTGACCCCGGCCGTGGGTGGCTCGCGCCGCCCGAGGTGATGTAGCGCGTCAGATCGAGCATGGGCGCTTCCGTCGAGTCGCCGCGCAGGACAAAGTCAACCTCAGCCCGCTGCATAAGCTCCTGGTGATAGTATGTCGACGAGAACCCACCAAAGATGGTTGGTGTGTGCGGGTGCAGCCGCTTGACGATGCGGGCGATCTCGATCGCGCCGTGGGCATGAGGCAACCAATGCAGATCGATGCCAAACACAGCCGGATCAAGCTTGATTAGTAGCTTCTCAACGTCAAAACGCGGATTCTGCAGCATGTGGACGGCGAGGTTGATGATACGCACGCGCAGACCAGACCGCTCCAGATACTCAGCAATGGTCGTGAAGCCAATCGGGTACATCTCAAAAACGGGCGTTGAGGGAACAAGGTCACTCACAGGCCCGTAGAGAATGGACTTTTCGCGAAAATCGTAGACGCTCGGTGCGTGCAACAAGATCAGGTCCACAGAGGACATTCGTTGCTCCTGTCGGGCTAGGCCGGGAACAGATCCTCACCGTGGTCCCAGATGCCGTGTGAAGAATGCGCTCCCTGATTGATCATTATACCACAACGAAGGGAGCCTGCCTCACACCAGGAGTAGCGCCAGATACGCACATTTGCCTATTTCCCTGCCTCGCGGCGCTCCAACTCAGCTCGCATCTCTGCATGCTGCGCGCGGGTGATGGGTAGGCGCGCACCACCAGAAAGCTCAGCAGCAACAACACAGCCGGCAACGGGCCAACAAAGACGCGCAGCGCGGTCAGCACTCGCTCCGGCTGGACGGGAATTGGCTGCCCGGAGACCTCGTTGACGTACCCGGCAGCCTCCAGCGCGAAATTGGAGAACGCCAGCCCAAACGAAATGCCCAGCTTTTGCAAGAACACAAACAATTTGAGCCAACTGTCACCGCATTAGCCGATGATGATGTCGTCCAGAGCGCGCTTGGGGACATGGTGGGTGCTCTGCGCGTCACGCCAGTACTTGATGCTGCCGTCCGGCCCCAGCGGGTCAATGACCACCGTCTCAGCCGGCTTGCCTAGCGCCACAACGAGCAGGATCTCGAACCGCTCGGGGATGGCCAACACCTGGCGTAAGGCCGGCCTGTCGATCGAGCCGATCAGACAGCCGCCGAGCCCCTTCTCCGTGCCGCCCAGCAAGATACTCTGCACCGCAATGCCGGTATCGTTGCCGAAGTTCTGACTGATCTCCTTATCGCCCAGGACAGCAATATACGCTGACGGACGCTCACCCTGCACCGGGCCGCCCCAATCCTTCAGGTATCTGGCCCAGGCTAACGTCGCAAAGATGCGAGCGTTCTTGTCTGGCTCCCAGGACAGCACGAACTTCAGAGGCTGCAGGTTGCCACCCGAGCCCGACAGCCGGGCCAGATCGACCAACTCGCGCAGTGTCGCCTCACTCACAGGCGCATCCTGATGGAAGCGGCGGTAGCTCCTCGTCTTGAACACCAGATCGTGTAACATGGGTCTCCCTCCTCAGTTATCTCGCCTGCTCTGCTAGCCCTGCCACATCTGGCCTGGAACCTCGTCAGACACTGCTGCCGGCGCGTCGAAAGCGGCCGCCACGCCCGGGCCGGTTTGTGCGCCAGGCACAGGCGCGACCACGCCGCTGGGCAGCCATTGACAATCAAACTGCGCTGTCAGCAGACCACGCAGACTCTCGGCCATGTCAGTCAGGCGCCCTACCAGGGGTTGCCCGGTACGTCGCGGAACAACGACATCGGCCCGAAGAACGCCCCGACCAGGCCTGGCCCGGTGTGTGCACCCAGCACGGGAGTAATCGCTCCGGTAGGCATCCATGTGCACTCGAAGCTTTGGTCAACCAGAGTACGCAGCGCCTCTGCCGCCTCCGGGTTGTTCCCGTGCAGCACCTGGGTGCGCATGGCGGTGCCGCGATCATACTTCTTGGTCATGAGAGCGACGATTGTTTCCATAGCGGCCTTCATCGTGCGCGCCTGGGCAGCCTGCGTCAGCAGGCCCGTCTGGTTGTCCACACCGATCACCGGCTTGACGCCCAGGGCGGTTCCGAGCAAGCCCTTGAGGTGGCTGATGCGCCCGCCGTGAATCAGGTACTTCAGCGAGGGCACAGTGAAAACTAACGACGTTTCGAGCGTCATGCGCGCCAGCAACGCAAGGATTCGCTCCTTGTCCCAGCCGGCCCTGGCGCAGCGTGCGGCAGCCTCAACCTGCCACCCCAGCGGGCCAGAAATTGTCTTTGAGTCATAAGTCGTGACATGCGCCTCAGGCACAATCTGCGCCGCAGCAACGGCCGAGTTGTAGGTACCACTGAGGGCCGACGAGACGTGCACCGACAGTATCTCAGGGTCTTGTTCTGCGAGATGGCGATACATCTCGACAAAATCACCCACCGATGGCTGTGAGGTAGTCGGGAAACTGGTGGTCGCCGAAATCAGGCGGTAGAAACCCTCGGAATCCACGTCGACGCCGCCCTTGTAGACCTTGCCATCGAGCGTGAAGGTGAGTGGTACATAATGCACGTTCAGTCCATCCATCTGTCCCGCAAAAACGTCAGCGCACGTATCACCCACGATCTGCATGAGATACCCTCCTCCTATACATTAGTGTTGCCCACATGCTATAACACTGTGCATGCCGTTTTGGCGCGCGTCGCGCTCAGGATTCAAACCATTGTCGAACCAACTGCGGATTAGTTGTCGCTCCCAGGGCGGCCATCAGCTTGATGCGCGCTTTGGCGCCCGACAGGCCGCCGGCGAAGAGACAGCCGGCGTCGACCAGATCACGATGCGCGCCCGCATAGGCGTAGCCGTCCACTGTTCTGCCGCTGCCGGTGCGCGACGTGATCAGCACCACGATATTGCGCTCGGCCGCCTGCCTGATCGCCGCCAGCCACCACGGCGGCACACGCCCGCCGCCAAGCGCCTCGATGACAATCCCTTTGCAGCGCTCATCCTGCACCAGCGCGGCCAGCAGCCGGTCATCCATGCCCACCGCCAGTTTGAGCAGGTGCACCTCCGGCTCGAGGCGTCGCGCCGCTATGTGCTCGCGCTGCACCCTGCGCGCGATGACCACGCGATCAGCGTCAACCCGGCCCAGCGGCCCCCATTCGGGAGAAACGAAAGTCGCGAGGGCAGTCGTATGCGATTTCGTCACGTCGCGCGCAGCGTGGATTTCGCCGTTCATCACGACCAGCGTGCCCAGGGCGCGGGCATCGTCGCAGGCGGCGGTACGCACAGCAGCTTCAATGTTGGCAAACCCTTCGTATCCCAGTTCGGACGCTGTGCGCATGGCGCCAGTGACGATCACTGGCTTGTCGCTCTGGCAGACGAGATCGAGCAGATAGGCCGTCTCTTCGAGCGTATCCGTGCCATGCGTTATCACCACCCCGTCCACATCCGACGCCTGCAAGAGCATGCGCACCGCGTGCGCGATATCCCACAGGTGATCGATCGTGAAGTGCGCCGTGGGGACAGCGCCAATGCTCTCAACTCGGAGGTCTGCAACGCCCTGCGGCAAGGCATGAAGGAAATCCTGGCCACTGAGAGCCGGAACCGCTCCGCCCGCGGAGCGATCTACCTTCATGGCAATTGTCCCGCCAGTCGTCAGAATCACAATGCGTTTCATGTTTCTACCCCTAGACCAACGCCGCCTCTTGTGTTACAATGAGTGCAACAGGAGGCAGACATTGAAGATTGCCATCGGCGCAGACCACGCAGGCTATCACCTGAAGCAAGACATCCTCGAGTACGTGCGCTATCTCGGCTACGACTGTGAAGACTATGGCACGAACAGCACCGACGCCGTGGACTATCCGGACGTCGCCCTGAAAGTCGCTCAAGCTGTCGCTCAAGGCAAGTGCGACCGCGCTATCCTTCTCTGCGGTACGGGCGTCGGCGTCAGCATCACAGCCAACAAAGTGAAAGGCATCCGGGCGGCGGTGTGCAACGACACCTTCACAGCTCGCGAGACCCGTGCGCACAATGATGCCAACATTCTCTGCATGGGTGGGCGAGTCATCGGCAGCGGCGTCGCTCGCGACATCGTCAAGATATGGCTCGAAACCAGGTTTGCGCACGGTGAGCGACACACACGGCGCGTAGCCAAGATCAACGCGCTGGACGACGCCAAATAGGGCAGAACCAATCAGGCCGGCTGGCACAACGGTCATCGCATTACAGTACTGCGCCATGCGCCAGCCTGCTGACCTGCGCTCCCCTACGACCAGGGCAGGCGATCATCGCCATCACGGCGCGTCACGTGCTCCTGATCGAGATACTCCAGCAAGGCGATCGCATATTTGCGGCTGGTGCTAAACAGATCGCGCACGTCAGCCACATTCGTCCGGCCGCGTACGTGCAGTCGTTCTTTCACCCCGTCGACCATGGCCGTGTACGCCTCCGCGCTGAAGACCACATCCTCACGCACCTTGACCAGCCTGCCCTGCTCCAGCAGCGCTGTCAGCACATCCTCCCCCAATTGAGCCGCCATCTCGCTGCGCGCGGGCGGGGAGTAGGGCGTCCGGCCCAGCGCCACGAAAAAGCGATCGATGGCTGCCTGGTGCTGCGGGCTGAAACGCACGCCATGCTCTGGCAGGCGCAGGGCGCCGGCGTCAGACGCTAGCGCGTGGCTGGCGACCAACCGCTCCAGACACAGCGGGAACGCGCGCACACTCAGCGCCAGCTTGTTCTTCAGTTCCTCCTGCGGCATTCCAACGCGAAGAGGATATTGCTGGTGGTAGACAGCCAGTATCTTCGTCGCCCGATCGACCAGATCCTGCCAGCCCACGGCCGCAACCACCAGCGAGCGCGCCGTCAAGGCAGCCGGCGGGGCGCCCAGCACAAACACTTGCCTGCTTTCAATCAGCCCGGCCAGAACTGGCTGCGCTGCAGCCAGCGTCAGCCCTGCCTTCTCGGCGACCGCTGCCCACTCCTGCGGCGACTGTGTTCCCAGCGCCTGCATGATCAGTTCATCAGGTGTCCCGCGCGCCAGCGTCTCCAATGAGGCAATGACCTTAGGCTGGAAACGCCGGTGGCGCTGGGCATGGGCAGCCACGATCTGGCCGCCGCCAAGCGTCGTGTTGGGCGAGCGCACGATGAAGAAATCTCCGCGTACGACCGTCAGCGGCTGCGCCAGGCGAAGCTGCGCCCACTCGCTCTCTCCCGGCGCCAGCGCCTCGCTCTGCAACAAACTTACACGCGCTTCAGCCTCGGCGGCGCCCGTGTGCACGGTGACAGCAGAATTGTGCCTCAGCGCTTGCGGCAGGCTCTTCAGCAAACGCAGCCGCACATCCACAAGCATCGTCTGCTCCAGCCAGCCCGGCGTCGTCGCCACATCACCGCGCACGATATCATCGACTTCAATCGAGGCCAGGTTGACAGCCACCCGTGTGCCAGGAACGGCGCTGTCTTCCTTCTTCTTGTGCGTTTGCAGGCCACGGACGCGCGTGCGCAGAGGGCGGGCCGTTCGGCCGGCAGGAACAATGTCTATCTCTTGCCCCACGTTGAGCTTACCGTCAATCAACGTGCCGGTCACAACGGTGCCGAAGCCGGCCACGGAGAACGCGCGATCGATCGACAGACGCGGCCGCCCAATATCGCGCCGTGGCGTTGCCTGGCCGAGCACATCATCCAACGCCCCCAGCAAATCCTTGACGCCTTCGCCCGTGATGGCAGAGACCGCTACGATACGCGCCTGCGCCAGAGTAGTTGTGGCCAGGCGAGCACGCACGTCATCTTCGACCAGCGCCAGCCAGTCGGCGTCAACCAGATCGCTCTTGGTCAGAGCCACCACACCGCGGCTGACCTGCAAGAGATCGAGAATCGCCAGATGCTCTTCCGTTTGCGGCATGATACCCTCGTCGGCTGCCACGACAAGGAGCGCCACGTCGATGCCTCCCACGCCCGCCAGCATATTCTTGATAAAGCGCTCGTGGCCAGGCACATCGACAATACTCACCTCGCGCCCGCTGGGCAGGCGCAGCCAGGCAAAGCCCAGATCAATCGTCATGCCCCGCTCTTTTTCTTCCTGGAGGCGATCAGGGTCGATGCCGGTGAGAACTTTGATGAGAGTGGACTTGCCGTGATCAACATGGCCAGCCGTACCGATGACAAACATGTGCATCCTCTACGATAGCGAGTGCAGCATCACGAAACGGGACAACGTCACGCTACATCCACGATCTGCGCCAAAACCAGATCATCATGGTGAGTGGCGTCACAACAATCAGGGCCATGATGGTGAGAAAAAAGACGGGATTATCAAAAGGCAGCGCCGTTAAGTTCATTCCCCCGAAGCCGACGATAAACGACAGGGGCATGAAGATCGTGGCGATGATGGTGAGACGCCGCATGACTTCATTGAGCCGGTTGGAGACAACTGAGAGATAGGCGTCAAAGGCATTGCTGAGCAGATCGCGTGAGGTCTCGATTCCTTCATAGATGCGAACGATCTGATCATAGAGATCACGGAAGTAGAACTCAGTCTTGATGCCGACGAGGGGAAAACGTCGCCCCGATAGCGCGTGGAAGAGATCGCGCTCCGGACCAGACGACTTACGCATGTACACCAGTTGCTGCTTTAGCTTGAAGATGCGGTTGAGGGTATCACGATCAGGGTTGGCCACGATCTCATCTTCGAGGACGCCAATCTCGTCCTCGAGGTCGTCCAGAATCTTGAAATAGCCTTCGATCAGTTGATCGGTCACCTGGTAGAGCAGGAAGTCGGGCGACGTCTTGAGCTTGCCCTTGTCGGCCGCCAGACGCTGCCGCACTATTTCCAGCCCTGGCAGCGGAGTGGTGTGAACCGTAATCAAGTAATCCGAGCCAAGATAGGCATGCAACTCGTCGGCTTGCATATCTTCGTACAGCGACCCGTGGCGCGGCACAGTCATCGTGATAAACAGGTAACCGTCATACTCCTGTACCTTGGCTCTCTGGTCGAACTGACGGCAATCCTCGATCGTCAACGGATGGAAATTGTAGGTGCTCTCCAACCAGAGCAGGTCGTCGTCGGTGGGAGCATCGATGTCAATCCAGTAGTAGGCCCCCTTGCCGTTCTTGCCGTTTGTCTGGGCGCCTGGGGGCAGAATCACTCCCCCTGCGCCAAAGTTTGTCCTTGTGATTGGCATCTAGCACTCCTCAGCGTATGACCGCCTGCATTATACAGCATACGCACAGACGTTGTAAACGTGCGCGGCGCCCGGGTAGACATTTCGAGATAGTGTGTTGTACTCACCACGGAACGGTCATGCCCTCGTGGGCACAACCGGGCATGAAAATGTCCGGCTATGTGGAGTACGACGAGAGCCTGCCCCGCTGTATCGGGCACTCCTGTCGTCGTAGCGACGAAGGGATTCGTCGCACTCCACAGACGCATTTTCAAGCTAGACACAGAGAGCACGGAGAAACATCCCTTGGCCGGTCGCTTTGATGCCTCATAATGTTAGTCGGACACGAACGTATCCATTTGGAACACTCTGCGCCCTCTATGCCCTCTGTGACTCTGTGATTTTCAAGAGCGCCCTTATCTTGAAATGTCTGGCGCCGGGGAAATAGGAGCAGCATAGTACATTTGTGCTTGACAAGGTGCTAAAGTGTGTTACACTGTAGCGGGTCTGAGCGCGCCCTCTTTCATATTGGGTGGTCGGCGGCCAGACCTGATGAACGAAAGACAACCCGTCCCCAGCAACAAGCTCACCATCTATCTCACCGCTTGAGAGGTTGCTCGTTTCCTGGGAGTCTGTCCCGTTATTGTGGGGCGTAAGGGCAGGGCTGGGAAACTGGTAACCTATCGACATCCCCGTGCATCGGTCTTGCTGCCAAGGCAACGCCGGTCTTGAGAGTGAATTGCTGACGCTGCGCACGTCGCTGCTGCGCGCGCTCCGGACACATCCGGCGCGCTGCCAGCCTGAGACAGAACGACGGGGCGCGCAACCTGACTTCGGACAAGCTGAATGCGACCTGAGTGGTGCACGGATGCCTGCAGAGGGTCGTCAATACCCTTCGCCAGTATACAGGGAGTTGCAGTGACATGAATGTACGAGACATACGCAATGTGGCTGTGATCGCTCACGTCGATCATGGCAAGACCACGCTCATCGATGCCTTCCTCAAGCAGACCCACGTCTTTCGTGACAACGAAGAGGAGATGCAAGAGAGCTGTATCCTCGACAGCAACGTCCTTGAGCGAGA
The DNA here is from genome assembly GCA_964402955.1 of uncultured Ktedonobacterales bacterium. Classification (GTDB taxonomy): domain Bacteria; phylum Chloroflexota; class DTOL01; order DTOL01; family DAOUCN01; genus CAYOEZ01. The sequence goes on from CAYOEZ010000037.1 coordinate 21,979, forward strand.
AAAGGGCATTACCATTCTGGCGAAGAACATCGCCATCAAATACAAAGGTGTGAAGATCAATATCATCGATACACCCGGCCATGCCGACTTCTCTGGAGAGGTCGAACGCACACTTGGCATGGCAGATGGCGCTTTGCTCATCATCGACGCTCAGGAAGGGCCGATGCCGCAGACGCGCTTTGTCCTCAAGAAAGCCATTGAATTGAACTTGAAGATCATCGTCATCATCAACAAGATCGATAAGCCATTTGCCAGCGTCGCCGAATCGATCGAAAAGACGAATGATCTCTTTCTTGAACTGGTGACGGAGGCCCATCAACTGGATTTCCCGATTCTCTACGCCGTGGGCCGTGAAGGCAAGGCCTTCATGGAGATGCCTGCCGACTTCAGCGACGCCGGTGACGTTATCCCTCTCCTCGATGCCATCGTCAGAGAGATACCCGCGCCAAAGAACGACACCGAAGGCGATTTCAAGATGCTCATCTCATCGCTCGACTACAATCCGCATATCGGACGCCTCTTGATTGGAAAAGTGCATCGCGGCGTCGTGTCACCGGGACTGAAAGTCAACCTCACCAACGACCCGGAGAGGGTTTTTACGATCGAATACGTCTACTTGTCGGAAGGTCTGGCAAGAAAGCGCGTCGATGAGGCCCGTGCCGGCGATATCGTCTGCCTGTCAGGCGTCGACGAAGGCAATATCGGTCAGACGGTCGCCCTCTTGGGCGATCTGGAGCCGCTTCCGTCGAGCATTATCTCCGAGCCGACGCTGCACATGGATATCGGCCCCAATACATCGCCATTCGCGGGGAGAGAAGGTCGCGCGACCACCAGCCGCCAGCTTGAAGAGCGACTGGAGAGAGAACTCGAGACCAATCTGAGTTTGCGCCTCGAAAAGCTGCCTAATTCCAAGCTGCGCGTCGCCGGCAAAGGCGAGCTTCACCTGTCGATCCTGCTCGAGACGCTACGTCGGGAAGGAAACGAGTTGGAGGTCTCCCGGCCAGAAGTCATCACCAAAGTCGTCAATCACGTCACGTTGGAGCCGTATGAAGAGGTACAGATTACCGTGACGGGCCAATATGAAGGGGTCATCATTCAAGAGCTGGGCAAGCGCCTGGGGCAACTCATCGAAATGAACCCTCTCTCGAACAGAGAGACCAGCTTCGTCTTCAAGATGCCGACGCGTGCGACGATCGGACTCAGGGGCGTCCTGATGACTGCCACCAGAGGGACTGCCGAGTTCAGCTCGCAACTGATCGGCTACGAAGAGGCCGGCGCAGTCTTGCAGAAGACGAGGCAGGGCGTGCTCGTCTCGTCTGAGACCGGCCCCGCCCTCAGCTACGGTTTGGCTGCTGCCCAATCGCGCGGACTCACCTTCATTGACCCGGGCACAGAGGTCTATGAAGGCATGATTATCGGGCAGAACGCGCGTGAAAATGATCTGATCATCAATGTGACCAAAGGCAAGAAGCTGACCAACATGAGATCGTCGACGTCAGACATCATGGTCCAGCTTGTCCCGCCGATCAAGTTCAGCCTGGAGCAATCGCTGGGCTTTGTCGAAGATGACGAGTTACTTGAGATCACGCCTCTATCGCTGAGATTGCGCAAGAAACTGCTGACGGAAGGCGAGCGCCACCGCCACGGACGACTGGAACGACGCGAAGGCTGATACATTTGGCGCGAAGGACACAACACCCTTAGGGTTTCGGAAACCCTAAGGGTGTTGTGTCTGCCTGCCGATTGACACCCCAGGGGTGCTATGCTACAATCGGAGTGTTCGTTGTGATCCTCAGGCAACGACCCCGAAAGGGTACCGATAATGAACATCGATCCGTTTGAGCGTGTGCGCCGGTTGCGTGCGGCCAAGCTCAAGGAGAACCTGGGCAGCGGCGCCGACCGCACACGTGTGCCGCCCGGGCAGTCTGTCACCAAGGAATGGCCGGTTCTGCACTATGGCTCCGTGCCACGCATCAACCTGGCGGCATGGGACTTCAGGGTCTTCGGACTGGTGCAGGAGCCGCTGCGTTTATCATTCGACGAACTGATGGCTCTCCCCAGAATCCAGGTGACAGCCGACATCCACTGCGTCACTCATTGGACGCTGCTGGATAGCGTGTGGGAAGGCATCCCCCTCAGAGAGATCATGAAGCGCAGCAAGCCGCTGCCTGAGGCGCGCTTTGTCACGGCCCACTGCGAGCAGGGTTACACAACGAGCTTGCCGCTCGACGCGCTTCTTGACGATGATGTGATCCTGTGTACCAGGCGCAACGGCGCTGACCTGACCCCCGAACACGGCTGGCCGCTACGTTTATTCGTGCCCAAGAAGTACTTCTGGAAGAGCGCCAAGTGGTTGCGCGGCCTGGAGTTCATGGCTCAGGATCGCCTGGGTTTCTGGGAACAAGCCGGCTACCACAATGGGGCCGATCCGTGGACAGAAGAGCGATTCTCATAAGGTTGGCGCCAGGAACGACGTGTACGGGCGAGATTAGCAAGCTGAGGGGAAAACAACGACATGAGTAAGCACAAGAAACGCGTCAGCCTGGCGCAACGTCCGGCTGAGGGCGGCGCGCCACCGGTCAGCCCGCTGACCATGCCGAAGGAGACAGCGGCATCCAGCGCATCGTATCAGACAGAGCAGCAACAACCAGAGATCGAGCCCGAGTTGGTAGAAGAGGCAGATGAGCAAGACCAGAACATTGAGAACTCCCAGCCGGGCATCGAGAGCCATCCACTCTTCTGGTTCATGCTGGGTGCGCTCACGGTTGGCATCATCGTCCTGATTGGCCTGCTCATGTTCACGCCCCCCAGGGCAGCGCCGGCAGCCAGAGCCACCGCCGCGGCTACCGCCCCCGCGCTGCGGCCCGTGACGCCCAAACCAGCCACCGCTGCGCCCGTCGCCGGGCAGACGCCGATTCCAGACATTCCGGCCACAATGACAGCCGTCATGGAACGCAACCAGTCAGTGCAGCGTGCCAGTCTCGAGGAGACGCGCACCAAGCTCGCCGCCGGGTCGGCTCTCGTCGTCGATGTGCGCAGCCAACAAACCTACGCCGCCAAACACATCAAGGGCGCCGTCAACATCCCTGAGCTTGATACGGAAGCGCGACTGGCGGAGTTCCCTAAGAACAAGGACATAATCCTCTATTGCTCTTGACCAAGCGAAAATGAAAGCGCCAGTTCGGCGCTCATCTTGTTCGACAAGGGATACTCGAAAGACAGAGTGAAAGTTCTCAAGGGTGGCTGGGGCGCCTGGGTCGAGGCCGGCTATCCCACGGCGCCGTAGGCACATCCGCCAACCGAAATCCACGCACAGGAAACAGGATGCGCAAGACGAAAATCGTCGGCACGATCGGCCCGGCCAGCCGCAGCGAAGAACGCATCGAGGCCATCATCAAGGCGGGCCTCAATGTGGCGCGCATGAACTTCTCCCACGGTACGCACGAGGAGCACAGCGCGGCCATTGCCCTCGTGCGCAGCGTGAGCCAGCGCCTGGGGATACCGGTTGCCGTCCTGCAGGACTTGCAAGGTCCCAAGATTCGCACAGGGGCGCTGGCGGGGGGGCGGGCGGTGGAGTTGCGCGATGGCGCGTCATTCACGATCACAAATCGCGTTCTCACCGGCACAGCGAGCATCGTCTCAACCACCTACCAGGCGCTGCCCGGCGATGTGCGCCCGGGCGACCGCATTCTGCTCAGTGATGGCTTGCTTGAGTTGTGCGTCGTCTCGACCACTGCGAGCGACGTCATATGCCAGGTTATCCACGGCGGCATGCTCGGCGAACACAAGGGCATCAACTTGCCGGGCGTGGCGGTCAGCGCCCCCTCGTTGACCGAGAAAGACTTGGATGACCTGGCCTTTGGCCTCACCCAGAATGTTGATTATATCGCCTTGAGTTTTGTGCGCAGCGCAGACGATGTACGAGCCGCCAAAGAGGCGATCGCCGCGCACGGCGCTGCGGTTCCGGTTATTGCCAAGCTGGAAAAGCCGGAAGCGCTTGCGCGCCTCGATGAGATACTCGCCGTCAGCGATGGCGTCATGGTCGCCCGCGGCGACATGGGTGTCGAGATGCCGCTGGAAAAGGTGCCCATGGCGCAGAAGCTGATCATCCGCAAAGCCAACCAGGCCGGCGTCCTGGTGATCACTGCCACCCAAATGCTCGAATCGATGATCACGAACCCGCGCCCCACGCGCGCCGAAGCCAGCGATGTGGCCAACGCGATCATCGACGGCACCGACGCAGTCATGCTCTCTGGCGAGATGGCGATCGGCCAGTTCCCGGTTGAGGCCGTGCAGGTCATGGATCGCATCGCGCTCGAAGTTGAGACGGGCTGCAACGATGTCTACCGCTGGGGCGCCGGCGGCCATCCCCACTCCACCGACGCCGAAGCCATCAGCGAAGCAGCGCGCACCATCTCTGAGTTTAGCGATGTGCGGGCCGTTGTCGCCTTCACGGCCAGCGGCCTGACCGCTCGCCTGATCGCCAAAGATCGGCCCTGCACCGACATTCTGGCTCTTACCTATGACGAGACCGTCTATCACCGGCTCGCCCTGCTCTGGGGAGTGACGCCCTTCATGTGCCCGCTGACCCACAGCGTGGAAGA
>CAYOEZ010000038.1:0-23080 GCA_964402955.1 uncultured Ktedonobacterales bacterium
GGGTCCTTAGCTTGATGCGTATGGGGCAGGTCTGAGACCTGCCCGCCTGCCCCGTGTGGTCGCGGCAAGACAGGTCTCAGACCTGCCCCTACGCACAGACGGGCGACTTTGCACAAGCCTGTGAATGGCCCGGATGAGCGAGCGCATCATCAACGTACAAGAGAGGTGTCATCTGTGGAACAAAGCATCGACCTACGCTCGTTGCAGGGACGCATGCGCAGCTATGATAGCGACATGATCGCCTTTGCTCAGAAGCTGATTCAAACCCCGAGCCTGCCGGGCAACGAGAAGCAAGTTGCCGATCTGGTTCGGCTGGAAATGGGACGCCTGGGCTATGACGACGCCTGGATCGACGCCGCCGGCAACGCGGTCGGACTGGTGCGCGGCGTGTCATCGCAGCAGTCCATTTTGTTCAATGCGCACATGGATCATGTCTCAGTGGGTGAGGAATCAGCATGGGCGCAGCCACCATTCTCGGGCGCGCTCGTCGGCGATGACCTGTGGGGGCGCGGCGCCGTCGATCTCAAGGGCAGCCTGGCGGCGATGGTTTACGGGATTGGTGCGCTCAAACGCGAGGGCCTGCTCCCGCCGTGCGATGTCTATGTGGCCGGAGTTGTATTCGAAGAAGAGGGTGGGTATGGCACCGATGTCTTGCTCAAGAGCGTTCATCCCGCCTACTGTGTGATTGGCGAGGCGACGCGCAACCAGTTTTCGCTCGGTCATCGTGGCGTGATCGGATCGTATGTGGAGATCACGGGGCGTGCGTCGCATGCCAGCATGGTTGATATCGGCATCAACCCGCACTTCTCGGCGGCGCGCTTCCTGCTTGGTCTGCGCGATGTGGTGCACCTGCGTGACGATATGCTCGGGCCATCAACGGCCGCGCCGACCCTGTATAGCACCGATCAGACGAGCGGCAATGTCATTCCCGGCCGTGTGCGCATCTATGTGGATTGGCGCAGCGTGCCGGGAGAAACACGCGAGTCGGTTATGGCGCAGCTCAATGAGTTGCTGCAAGCGAGCCTCGAACCGGGGACGAGCGGCGATGTGCGACCGCGCGAGTACCACAACATGACGTACACCGGCCAGAGCGTCGAGATGCAGGTCGGAAAGGTCGCGGTGAAGCTGGACCCCCAGAGTAACCTGGCTGTGCGCAGTCATCAGGTGCTGGAGAGTGCGCTGGGCCGGACAGTGGACAAGATTGTCTGGCGTTTCTGCACCGATGGCTCCAGTTGCGCCGAATTGGGCATTCCTATCTTCGGCTTCGGTCCGGGAGACCCGGAGCTGGCGCACACGTCGTATGAACGCGTGCCCCTGGCCGAGTTGAAGGAAGCAGTCGTTGGCAATGCTGCGCTCGCCATGAACCCCGTGTTGGAGGTGTAAGCCGGGCTTTGCTATTGCCCAACTTTCCAGGCGGTGATGCGCACGCTGCGGCCGGCTTGCCCCTCGATGTGACGGGCTTCGGCGCGGGCCTCGATGGTCAACTCAGAGACGGCGGACGTGACGACGTAGGTGGTCACGGTCGCCGTCATTGTGTTGCCGGCAGGGGGGTTGATTTGCTCGCCCCCGGCGTGATGCCGGCGACAGTGCGCACGCCGATCTGGAGCACGCTGAGGAAAACAGTCAGCGCGACAGCCACGATGCCGAGAGCGACGAGAACCTCGATCAGCGTGGAACCGCGCCATGTGTCTGCCCTGGCGGACGCGCCGCTCTGCGGTGCGAAACCCAGCACAACGTGAGCCGAAGTGGTTCGTCTATTCATTCAGGGATGCCCTCTCTTCGTATGGCCCAACCATTTCGCCAATGTCAATCGCGTCTCATTTGTCGGGTGAGCGTCGTCTTTTCTGAAGACAGCGCCGGCCTTCCCAATCCGTTGAGTAAGGGGCTCCCTTGCGCCGTCCAGGAGCCAAAACGGCCGCCACTGTGGCGCGGAAGAGGCCGCGCCCTACACGATCAAGAAGGATGGCGCTCACCCCCATTCGTGCGGGGAGCAGTGAACAGGTGCAGGGCTACACGGCACAGCGATGCCAAATATGAACGAGCAGACCGTTGGCTCGTCATTGCGAGTGCTGTTTACGAAGCAATCTCAGCGTTGCGCAGGGGGATTGCTTCGCAAAGAACGCTCGCAATGACGGGCGTTCCGCCACATTTGACTCCCCTGAAAAAAGGGTAGGCGCGATCGTGCAATGGGACGATGACGGCCTAAGCGGCTCATTCTGGGGGCAAGAGGTGTGTCTTGCCGCCCAATACGAGCACGAAATGGGGAGCGCGGCGCATTTGATCCGTCGGAAATGAGTTTTTTCAGGGGAGTCACATTTGGAAGTGCTGTACACGGCATGTGCGGGGTGACACGTGTATGTCCGTATGATATAATGCATGCTGGTAGACACGCCGTACACCCCATATTGCCGGAGAACGCTCATGGCCGATATCCTGACAACAGAGCGGCTCACTTTCAAGTTTCGTTTGCTCGCATTGTTGGCAGTTGGTTTGGCGTATGTTTTCACAGGCGGAGGAGGCGACACGGCAAGCTTCGTGCTGCTGTGTGTTCTCTATCTCGTTTATGCTCTCGCGCTGCATTCGCTGCCTGCGTCGTGGTCGCGCCCGATTTTTGTCTTTGGCATGATCGTGGTGGATGCCCTCTATCTGGGTTTGATTCAGTACTCAAGCGGCAATGCGTCCGGTCTCATTGTGGTCTTGTACCCGCTCCTGGTTCCCTTCTATGCGGTGTATGCTGGTTATAGCTCGGCCTTCTTTACCGCAACTGTCATGCTCGTCGTTTTCGGGGTGACGCAGTGGGGAGGGGGCCGTATGCCGATTACCTCGGTGCAGTTGTCGCAGATCCCACTCTATTATTTGCTGGCGGCGCTCAGCGGCTACATGGCACAGGGACGGATTCGTCGACTGGAAGAGCAAGAATCGCTGCAAAGACTGGTTCGGCTGGAGAACGAGGCCCGCAGCCTGAGCGGCGCGGTGCGGACGATCCAGGAATCGTCGGATCTGGGGCTCATGCTGCAAGACATGGTGGAAGCAGCGCCGCGCCTGACGGGTCTGCCCGAGTGTCTGATTGGCCTGCTCGACCGCAAGAGCGGCGCGCTGGTCACACGCGCAGCGACGACAGACCCGGCTCGCCTGGGTGTGGACCGTCTGGACTACCTGGTGGAGTGGCCGCGTGAAGGATCGTTGACCGATGAGGCGCTGGCCGTCCACGAGCCGATTGCCCTGCGTTCATCGGAAACAGCGAAGGAACGGCTACCCTTGTGGGCGGCAAAGCTGGACGGGGGGGCGATGCTGGCAGTGCCCCTCACCAACCGCGGTGTTGACGTCGGCGTCATGTGCTTCTACGGCCTGCCAGATGGCTACGCGTTTACGGCGCGTGAGATTGATCTGGCCCAGACATTTGCCGACATCGTTGCACTGGTTGCTGTGAACGCTCAGTTGTATGAAGATGTCCAGGTCACGATTGCTAGCGTCATGAGTGATCTGCGACCGGTTGTCTTGCCCGGTGCGGCGGCGCGCCCCCGTCGCCTGACCAAAATTGAAGTCGGCGATCTCGTTGTGGATATTCCCAAGCGCCAGGCCAAGATCAGCGGCAAGATGATCAGCTTGACGCCAACCGAGTTTGATCTGCTGGCCGTGTTGGCCGAAAGCTCGGGGCGCGCGGTCGATCAGGATACTTTGCTGCACCGTGTCTGGGGCGAAGACTATAACGGCCGCTCAACTGTGGTTGATGTAGGGGTGCACCGCTTGCGGCGCAAGATCGAGAGTGCGACAAGTACAGCGCGGCGTATCATTACGGTGCGTGGCAGTGGTTACATGCTGGTGCCAGTGACGACGCGCCCTGCCGGGGGGGAACAACGATGAAGCATCTGACCGTTCTCGCAATGGTGGCCTGTCTGCTACTTGCCGTAGCTGTGGGCATGGTGATGTTTGCAACGCCCCAGCGCGCGACAGCGGCGCCGCCTCCGCCAATCCATACATATGATCCAATCAAGCCCGGTGCAAAGCGGCTGGTCGCTGTTCCGGGCCAAGTCATTGTCAAGTTTAAGGCGAATGTCTCAGAAGCGGCGCGCGCCAGTGTGGTCAAGGCCCAGGGCGGGTTGCTGGGGCAGAAGCTGCTCGTGCCCAACTATTACCTGGTGACGGTCAAAGAAATCGAGAAGGACACGGTGACCAAGATGGCCGCGGCGCTGAGCAAAGACCCCGCGGTAGCCCTGGCTCAGCCCAACTTCTATCGCTATGCCGATCTGACACCCAATGATCCCTTCTATGTCTACCAGTGGAATCTCCCGAAGATCCAGATGCCCTCGGCCTGGGATGTCAATGCAGGGACAGGCATCACTGTGGCGATCGTTGACACGGGCGTTGCCTATGAGAATTATGCTCAGTTCAGGGTGGCGCCCGATCTGGCCGGCACGATGTTCGTTCCCGGCTGGAACTTCATCAACAATAACGCACACGCCAACGACGACAATGCTCACGGGACACACGTGGCGGGCACGATTGCACAGACAACCAACAATTCGACTGGCACGGCTGGTATCGCCTATCAGGCGCGAATTATGCCGCTCAAAGTGCTCAATGCCGACGGCGTGGGGCAGGATGATTGGGTGGCGTCAGGAATTGTCTGGGCGGCGGACAATGGGGCCAAGGTTATCAACTTGAGCCTCGGCTCGGAAAGCCCATCGGGCATTCTAGAAGACGCCGTCAACTACGCCCATGACAAAGGCGCTGTGATTGTCGCCGCTGCGGGCAATGGCGGCGTCGGCAGCCTGAACTACCCTGCCGCATACCCCAATGTCATCGCTGTCGGCGCCGTGCGCTATAACGAAACCAGGTCTGGCTATTCGAACTTCGGGACGGGATTGTCCGTGGTCGCTCCAGGCGGCGACCTCTCTGTTGACCAGAACAACGATGGCTATCCGGACGGCATCTTGCAGCAAACCTTTGACCCCACCTCCAAGAATCCGGCCGATTTCGCCTATTGGTTCTTCCAGGGCACATCCATGGCGACCCCGCACGTTTCCGGCGTTGCTGCTCTGCTGTGGGCGAAGGGCGTGGTTACGACTCCCAATCAAGTCCGGCAGGCTTTGCAGCAGACGGCCAAAGATCTCGGCCAGCCCGGCTGGGACCCGACGTATGGCTATGGGTTGATCCAGGCGCGCGCCGCGCTCGATTGGACGCTTCCTCCCACTGCGACGCCCACACGCACTGCGACGCCCACACGCACTGCGACGCCCACACGCACTGCGACGCTGCCCGCTCCGACGAGTACACCGACGGTAACGGCCACCCCCACGCCGGTTCCGCCCAGTCCTCTTACGATCACGGGCGTCGTGTTTTCGCCTGTTTCGCTCCCAGCCGGTGATGTGCTGCGCGTCGATATCGGTGTCAAGAACAACAGCGGCAGCACGGCGCTGACTCAAGGCCCTGGGCCAGGCTTCCTCTTCAGCGAGGGCGACACTGTCGACAGCCGTGGCTATCCTGATGTGCCCGGGCGCTGGCGCGTCGGTGTGGACTTCGGGGCGCGCTCCGGCGGCAAGGATCACCCCTATCGCTGGGGGCTGGGCAGCGACCTGGCCGCCGGCGCCTCGGTCACCGTGACCGGGTACATCCGGGTGCTAAATCCACGTACGACCAACTACTGGGTTGGTCTGGTGCAGGAGAGGGTCTCCTGGTGGCAGGACAATGGGGGGACGACCAGTGTCACCGTTGGCCCGTCTCCGACCATCTATGGTCTGCGCTTTGCGGGGGCGACGGCGACACGCTATGCCTACGTGTACCAGTGTACCTCCAACGCGCTTCTGCAGCGGGTCTGGCGTGTGGACTACGGCCGGACGACGGCAACATACCAGTATACCCGGCCCCTGCCGGGCGGCTCCACCTGCGGCGCTCTGAATGGCGTCTTCAATGAGTACCAGTTGACGATGAGCGGCGGCGTCATGACGCCTTTTGGCTGGGTGACGCAGTGCAGCGGCGCAGGAGGCACGCGTCGCGTCTGGCGAGCACTGGTAGACGGCCGCAACGTGCCCTATCAGTATCCGGAAGCAACGGCGAGCTGCCCGTAAGGGGCTGTCACCGCATGACCTGTGGCTGAACGTGAACGGGGTGGGGAGAGATGGGACCGAACATCGGGCGACAAGTAGACATAAATCTGCTAGACGGACAGGGCGACCGCCGCGGTGCGGCAGCCTTCGCTGAGATTGTCCTCGGCATACTGATCGTCGCGTCCGTTGTGTTTCTGATTCCCATGTTGCTGCTGCTCACAGATGAGCTCAGTCAGGCAAGTGCCCTCACTGGCCGCCTGGCATCTGCTCAGCTTGCCTTGCGGCAGATCTCGCAGCCGGTGGCGGAGGTTGTGGCGCTGCGGGCCGACATCGATGCAACCCAAAAGAAGACGAGCAAGCTCGACGCCGATCTCACGGCTCTCTCGGGACGGCGCGTTGCCTGGGCGCTGATCTTGCAGGCCATTCTCGGCCAGAGCGGGCAAGACGTCAGCCTGGGGCAAGTGCAGACTGATGGCCGCAAGGTGACCGTGCGCGGTGATGCGGCATCGCTTGACGCAATCAGCAGTTATGTTGATCGGCTGCGTTCGACTGGTTACTTCATTAATGTCGTGATAGAAATGGTAACCAGTCGGGGTACACCATTGCCGCTGCCCACGTCTGCGCCTCTGCCTGTGCCGAGTGTCGTTCTGCCGTCAGCGACGCCAACGCCCGGCGCTTCAACACCCTTGCCAGCAACGCCAACCACTACGCCCGTGGCTACGCCGGGCGCGCCGACGTGGACGCCCGCCCCAACATGGACGCCCGCCCCGACGTGGACGCCCATCCCAACATGGACGCCAGTTCCGCCATATGCTCCGTGGCCGCCGCAGCCCTGGCCGCCGGCCACGCCCGTTCCGCCATCGGCCACGCCGACGCCGCGCGTGGCGGCGCACTTGCGCAATATAGTGTTCTCTCCGACCTCCATGATCGTAGGCGGCGTCCTGCGTGTGGATATGACCGTGGACAATGTCGGCACCGCCACGCTCTTCACACAGGATCAGCCGCCTCCGGGGCACACGTATGAGGAAGGCGCCTTCGCGCCGGCAGGGATCCGCGGGCTCTGGCGCGTCGGAGTTGATACCGCCTCGCGCGCGGTGTCGAATTTGCATCGCTATCGCTGGGGCTTCGGCGGAGCGCTCTTGCCGGGGCATTCGCGGCACATCATCGGCTACGTTCGTCTGTTCACGCCGGGCACGTTCACGTACTGCGCCGGGGTCGTGCAAGAATTCGTGGGCTGGCGCGAAAGCTGCGAAGGCGCAACGACAATCACTGTCTATCCCTCCGCCGCAACGCCCACGCAGACGCCGGTTGCGCTTCCGTCTCCCTCTGCATCGAGGACGCCGACTCGCACGGCGACGGTATGCGCCGATGGCTACGAGGTCGACGACACCTATCCGCAGGCCCGCGTCATCGGCGCCAACAGCTCGATGCCCCAGATGCGCAACTTCCACGTCGCGGGCGACCAGGATTGGGTGAAGTTTGCGGTTATCCCGGGCAACACCTACACCATGCGCACCTTCGATCTACGCGGGGGCGCCGACACGATGATAACACTCTTCCACAACAACGGTGGCACGCTGCAGCAGTTCGCCCAGAACGATGAAGATCCGGCCAATGCGTCGGCAGTGCCGCACCTCGTCGGTCCATCGCTCATTGCCTTCAGTGTTACGACCACAGATACGGTGACGTATGGCAACACGTTCTACGCTCGCATCAACTCGCCCAATCCCGGCAACTTCGGTTGCGACCATACCTACAAACTAAGCCTGACCAGCAGCCCGACGGTGTTCAATGCATCGGGCGTGCAGTTGGCGCGTATGCTCTCCTCCGCCGCTCCGTCATGGCGTGCGCAGGCCGATGGCAGTCTGGCTGTCAGCAACGTCGCTGTGGACGCTCCGTTCGAACAGCCGCTCGATGCCGTTCAGGCCGCAGCCGCACAACGCATCGGATTCGCCATCATCCTGGAGATTCGTGGAGGTGGTCCGTAATGTTGCGACAGCAGGTGACGCCGAAAACGGCAATTGTTGTCATACTCGTCGCTGCATATGCCATCATGCTCATTGCCCTCATTGCGGCCTCTCGCAAAGAGACGGCGCTGGCCGGGAAGGTGGCGTTGGCTGAGCAGACCCTGGCGCAGGCCATGAGCAACAAGGGCAACGACGCGGTGGCGTTGCGCGCCAGCCTGGCCACGGCCCAGGACCGCTTGGCTGCCCTGGAAGGGCGCGTGCCCAGGGGATTGCAGGATGGTCTCTTTGAGCGCGTGGCCCAGGATGCGCAGCGCAGCGGGATCAGCGAGTTCCGCTATCAGCGCAAGTCAGAGTTCCCTGACACATTGCAGGCGGGCACGTACAAAGTCTACCGCTTTGCCATCTACGGGCGCGGCAGCCAGGAGATGCTTGTCGCTTTTCTCGACAACCTGCAAAAAGACAGTGGGCAGACGATGCTCATCGAGAATGTGAGCCTGAATGCGTCGGGCAAAGAATGGCAGATGAACGCCGATCTCATCGTTTACACGACGGGGGGATAGTCGGAGGGGCAACGGCGTCTGCGGGCATCGCAGGACAATAGACGTGGAGATGACACATGAGCATTAACATCGATCTGGGAGAGAATCCCGATTCGGGTAATCGCCAGCCGGATCGGCTGAACACTGCGCTAAGCGTTCTACTGGCCATCGTCTTGTTTGTGGCGATCGTGGTTGTTGTGCTTGTGGCGCGTCAGAGGTCGCAAAATGCAGCGCTCGTTGCGCCAGGCCCCACCGTGGCGATTGGCAAGGCGACGGTGATCATTGGCAACACGGTGACGCCTGTGCCCGCAACAGCCACGCCTGTTAAGGCAGCCCAGCCGGCCATGTCGCCGGTCGTCACTCCCCCAACGCCCGCGGCGGTCGCCAGCGCTACGCAGCCCCCGGCCACGGCAGCAACTGCTGCCCCAACAGCGGCGCCGACCAAACCGGGCCAGACGGCCACCCTGCCTGCGGCAACTGCCTCGCCAACGGCAGCGCCGACCAAACCGGGCGAGACAGCTACAGCCATCCTGCCGACGGCGACGACTGCCGCGGCCTCGCCTCAGCCGACCGTTGCCAGCACGGTGCGTACCTGGTTCTTCGCTGAGGGCGCAACGGTTGCTCCGTTCCGCACGTGGTACGATATCTTCAATCCCGGCAGCCAGCCGGCCAGGGTGACCATCAGCCTCTACCCGGAAACGGGCAAGGCCGTACAAAAGACAGTGACGGTCGCTGCTGGAACGCAAACGCACTTCCTGACCAACGACGTTCTGCCCAACACCGTTTTCTCGGCGGGCATCAGCAGTGACCAGCCGGTCTATGTCGAGCGCCTGACGGTCGGTGATCGCGACGGCACCACAGCATCAGGCATGGCCCCGGCCAAAGTGTGGTACTTCCCTGAGGGGCAGACAGGCGACGACTTCACGACATGGCTGCTTGTCTTCAATCCCAACGCAACACCCGCCGATCTGACCGTGACCTACTATCCCGTCGGCGCCAAAGCGGTTGTCAAGACCTACTCTGCGCCGCCAACGGCGCGCCTGACGATCGCAGCGCAGAAAGACGTTGTGTCTGCGGTCATGGGCATTGTCCTCGAGAGCAGCCAGCCAGTCGTTGCTGAGCATGGCATATACTTCGACAACCAGAAGGCTGCCTACGGCGGGCCGGGTCTGACTGCGACGAGCAAGACGTGGTATGTCGGATCGGGCAACACGCAGATTGGATTCACGGCGCGCGTGGCCGTCTTTAACCCGAACAAAGCACCCGCCATCATCAAGGTCACTCTGATCGGCAGCAAACAGAATCCTGTGAGTGATCTGTACTCTGTCGATCCGCTGAGCAAGGACGACATCGTGCTCAATGATCGAGCCGACGAGCAGTTGGTCGGCGTGATTCTCGATTCTGACCAGCCCATCGTGGCTGGGAGCGTGACCTACTACATGAGCGGCGGCGAAAGCGGCCCGGTGGCGGCTTACAGCGCTCCGGCCGTCCCGGCCGCGGCCAAAGAGTGGTATGTGCCTGATGTCGCGACGGGCAACGAGTATGACAGCTACGTGGCGTTGTTCAACCCCGGCGATGCTGCTGCCTCGGTGACGGTCAGCTACGTGCTGCAGGGCGCTGAAGTAGTGACCAAGACGTACAATGTGGCCGCCAGGAGCCGCACCACCCTGCGCGCCAGTGATGAGGTCAAGGGCAAGGTCGTGGATGCGGCCATCGTGCGCAGCACCCAACCGATCGCAGTTGAGCGTGTCACGATGTTCCGCAACAGCGTGGGCGCGACGGCGTCGGCCGGCATTGTGGCGCAATAGGGGGCGCGTGCAAAACGGCGCTAGATCAGTGACTCCCGTGGCGGCGAGACGTCTTCACCGCCACGGGAGTCGTCATTTGTGTGCATTCAGGGCTTGCCACCCTGCTATTCCTCTTGAGCCGGGTGCACGCTGATGGTCTTCTCGTTGAGATAGGTCACCAAACCCGGGTTGCTGCCCCTGGCGCGACGGACGTTGCGCCGCTGCGCGTAGTCGACAGCGACACTGTGCGAGGCGCGGGCAGCAGAGTGCGCCGCTGCCAGAGCCGCGGCCTTTTCGAGTCTGCCTGGTGAGATGGGACGCGGGCCGCTGCGCACGATCACGTGGCTGCCGGCCACGCCGCGTGCATGTAGCCACAGGTCCAGCGACGAGGCCAGCTCGAACGTGACATAATCATTCTGGCGAGCATTGCGGCCGACGACGATCTCCATACCATCATCGGAGCGGTAGGTGAGGGGAGGAAGCCTTGCCTTCTCCTTGCGCGGACGCTGCTTGCTGTTGCGTTCCTGTGCTTTCGGTTCGACGGCTTCCTTTCCCATGTTGGCGAGCGCACGTTGCACCTCGCGCACCTCTGCGCCCGTGTGCGCCAGGTCCAGGTCTAGCTGAAGCTGGTCTAGGTAGGCCAGGTCGAGTGCGACGTCTTGCAGGAGCGCGGGTACAGAGCGCGCCGCGTCGCGCGCCTGGGCATAGCGCTTGAAGTAAGCCTGGGCGTTCTCTACCGCTGAGAGCAGCGGATTGAGCGCAATATGCAGCGGCGGCTCGCCCGGCAGCATCTCGACGGATGCCTCTTTCTGGCCGCGGGCGATCTGAGTCGCCGCGGCCAGCAGCATTTCGCCTTTGATGCGCAGGTCTTCGGCCTTCGTCCCGAGTTCTTGTTGTGTCTGCAGCGATTCCTTGCGCCGCACAACGCGCCCGCGCTGGACATCGAGCGCCTTTTGCATCTCTGTTTTCAGCCCGGCGTAATCGGAGGCGACGGTTTCCTGCTCATAGTAGGCGTGAATGGCTGCGCACATGCTCTCATAAGGATAGGATTGGGCCCCGAATTGCGTCAATGGATAAGGGGCAAAGTCAAGAATGGCGCCGTCAGCGCGGGCGAGTGATGGCGACCACTGGTGTGTGTACTGGGCTGACAGAAGCGCCGACAGCGAGGCGGCAAGAGATTGAGCGGAGACGTTGGCAGCCGTGGCATCGGTTGAACCCGTGGCGCGGAAGACTGCCTCGCGGGCCAGGAGCGGGCTTACGCCGCGGTAGGCGCGCACAAGCGTCTGCCAGGCCGGCTGATCGCCGGCCGCGGCCAGAACCGGCGCCAGCGCAAGCGGGCTGAGTGTGCGCGCATCGGCCTTGCTTTGCGGCGGCGGCAGCACATATGGGTGGCGCGGCAGGGTGACACGGTAGCGATTGATCTCGGCAGGAACGTGCTTGACCGCCTCGATGACCACGCCTGCGTCGTCGACAAGAATGATGTTGCTATAGCGGCCCATGACTTCGATGATCAGCGTCACTCTGGTCAGTTCTTCGCCTGAGTCGCCTCTCAGGTCACCGTGGGCGTGCAACCCCGGGCTGCCCGGGCTGCCTGCGGCCTGCACTGAGTTGCCGGAGCGATGGTCAGACTGCCCCTTGTCAAAGACGTCTGCTTTGGTTATAATGAGCGACAACGTACGCTCGAGCGCAGGTTGTTCCACAGCAACCAGCCGTCCGTCGCGTACGTACTTGCGCAACAGCAGCAGCAGAGGCGTGACATCTTCTGTGCCGCGCGAGAGCTTGCTCTGCGTTAGATGAACACGCGCGTGCTGTGGGTGCGCTGACGCGAAGATGTAGTGTATATCGTGGTGCGCGTAGATTTCCAGGCCAATGGACAGCGGCGCGGGCAGAAAAACGCCCTGGATGCGCCCGCCCAGAGCTTTCTCACGCAACTCGTCGGCCACGGCGGCCATCGTTAGTGCATCGAATGGCATGGTGCACAGTCTCCTTCAGGAGGATATTGCAGAATGCAGAATGCAGCAACCGCTCGAACCAAGTCAAAGGTTGCCGTCCTGTCGACATCGCCCGAAACGGTTCTCGATGATTACCATCGACTCATGACGCTGGCCAATTTTGAATCGTGCTTGCCCGACAAATCGCTGACCACGCTGTTGAAGATCAACATCTCGTGGCAATACTGGTACCCGGCCTGCTCGACGACACCCTGGCAGCTCGATGGCGTCATTCGCGGCCTGCGCGCAGGCGGCTACGACAATCTGGTGGCGACGCAGAATGCGACCGTTGTTGTTGACGCCCATGTGGGTGAGACGAACAACAAGCACAAGCCGGTTCTCGACAAACACGCGATCAAGACCGTTCACCTCTACGAAGAGCCGGTCAAATGGATTCGCTATCAGCCCAAGCGCCCGTTCCTGGTGCTCGACAAAGTATATCCTGACGGCGTCTTCATTCCCGACTATCTCATCGGCAAAAACGTTGTGCATCTGCCGACTATGAAGACGCACGTCTTCACCACAATGACGGGGGCCATGAAGAACGCCTTTGGCGGCTTGCTCAACTTCAACCGCCACTGGACGCATGGCGTTATCCATGAGACGCTCAGTGACCTGCTCATGATCCAGCGCGACATCCATCCTGGTCTGTTCTGCGTCATGGATGGCTCGTTCGCCGGTGAAGGGCCCGGCCCGCGCGCCATGGAATGGCACGTCAAGAATACGCTGATTGCGTCTGGCGACCCTGTGGCCATGGACGCGGTGGCAGCCAAGATCATGGGTTTCGATCCGCTCTCGCTCAAGTTCATTCGGGTCGCTCACGAGAACGGGCTTGGCTGCGGCGACGTGCGCCAGATGGACATTGTCGGCGTCGACATCGACAAGCTGAACTGGCACTTCAAGACCGGCGATACTCTCGCCAGTTGGGGCCAGAAGCAGATCTACTGGGGCAAGCTGCACCCGCTCGAGGGGCTGCTTCTGCGTACACCCATCGTGCCCTGGTCTTATGCGGCGTCCAACATCTACCACAATGCCTACTGGTGGAATGCCAAGGGTAAGGCTCGTGCGACCAGAGCTCTCGAGACGACTGAGTGGGGCAAGCTCTTCAAGACGTACTAGAGACATGCCCCCCAGCCGCGGCGATCGGCTAGCTTGTTTTCATAGGACTGTGCACTGTGAATGATCTGCGCCTACCGTCACGGCTGTTGACGCTGCTCTATGTGGCAGTAGCGGTCTGGCTTTTTGAACAGGCCGTGCCGTTCTTGCAGAGTATCGGCGACATTCTGCTCTTGTTTTTTCTGGCATGGCTGACGGCGTTTGTCCTCGAGCCAATTGTCACACTTCTGGGACGGGTGCACCTGACGCGTTCGCTGGCCGTGGCGCTTGTCTATGCCGTCTTACTCTTTTTGCTTGTGCTGATCATTGTACTGGTGGCGCCGCCGCTCGTCGATCAGTTGGGGCAGTTGCGTGAGAGTTTGCCGACGCTGGTGGCGCAGTTGCCGCCCGAGCAGGAGGTGTCCAATTTCCTGACCGGGCTTGGCCTGCCCGCACGCGAAATCTCGGCGATCTATCACCCGGAGTTGCTGGCGCAGCAACTGCAAGCATCGGCTGGCGCCTTGCTCCAGGGCGCATTGGCGGCTGCGGCCAGCATTGCGACAGTGCTCCTCAATGTGCTGTTGTTGCTCATTATCAGTTTCTACATGCTGCTCGATGGGCGCAAAATCATCTGGTCTGTCTTGCGTTTCATCCCGCGTGATTATCGTCATGAAGCGATGATCTTCCTGACGCAGGTGTCAGCCAACTTCGGCGGCTTCCTGAGGGGGCAGGTCATCCAGGCGATGTTTTTCGGCGTTGTTGTTGCGGCGTTGATGATCGCGCTCGGGCTGGACTTTGTGGCTATCGCGGCGCTGACAAGCGCAGCGGTGATGCTGATTCCCATTGTCGGCCCGTTGCTGGCGCTATTGCCGCCGTTGGGCGTTGCTCTCTTTCATTCTCAGCAGACGTTCATTGTCGTGGCGCTGGTGCTTGCACTGTTGCAGGCTCTGCTCATCAACGTTGTGATGCCGAAAGTCATGAGCGGGCAGATGGGCATGCCACCTCTGCTGGTGTTCTTTGCCATTCTGCTTGGCTTGCGGCTTGGCGGGCCATTGGGGGCGTTCTTCGGTATCCCCGTTATGGGTGTGCTGTACGGCACAGCGAGTGTGCTCTTTAACCGTGCGAAAAACGTCGACGATGACAAACGGGCCGTACCTTGAGGCCGCAGCGGCGCAGATTGACGACGTACCAATTCGCTCTGAGTGGTGTTATAGCTCACAGATGACAAGCTAGCCGTGGTGTCTGTCAGCAGAGACTGCAGAAACGGCCTCCATGCCCGGTGTGCTCGCGGCGTGGCACTGAGGACAACTTTCTCGGACAGTGTCTGGATCACAGGCACATGCTAACATGCGTGACTGTGCTTGTCAAGAATGCATGTTCTGGTGAGCCCTCACTCGACATCGTTCGGGAGGTATGCAAGCATGAGTCTGAGCCAACGCGCCAGTTCCATCGCCGAGTCGCCGACGCTGAAACTCAATGAGGAAGCTGCCAGGCTGCGCGAGAAGGGTGAAGCGGTCATTCACCTGGGCATCGGTGAGCCCAAGAACAAGACACCGATGAACGCTATTATCAGCTCTGCGGCCAAGCTGAATAGTGGAGACATCAAGTACACGCCGACAGACGGCATCTTGCCGCTGAAAAAGGCTGTCATCCGCTACACGGAAGAGAACTACGACAAGTACATCGCAGCGCAGAACGTCATTATCACCTCCGGCGCCAAGCAATCGATTTACAACGTGCTCTATACCATCCTCAATCCCCAGGATGAAGTGATTATTCCTGTTCCATACTGGGTGAGCTACCCCGAGATGGTGAAGATGACCTATGGTGTGCCGGTCTTCGTCACCCCCGAAGATGGCGGCGTCTACCCCAACCTGCGCGAGATCGAAGCGGCCGTCAGCCCATACACCCGGGCCATGATCATCAACAGTCCCAACAACCCGTCGGGTGTTGTCTTTCCGGAGCCCTTCATCGCCGATGTGGTGGATTTCTGTGAGAAGCGTAACATCTGGCTGATCATTGATGATATCTACCACAAGCTGGTCTTCGACGGCAAGCGGGCTGTTCCATGTTTCAAGTACACGAGCAAGGACATTGAATCGACCCGGCTGATCGTAATCAACGGCGTCTCGAAGCTCTATGGCATGACCGGATTCCGTATCGGTTGGACTGTGGCTGGCAGCAAGATCGTCACGGTTATGAACAACGTCCAGGCTCAGACAACTGCTGGTCCTTCGGTCGTCCTCCAGGCTGCAGCAGAAGGCGCCTTGAGTGGCACGCAAGGTCTTGTCGAAAGCCTGCGGCTGATGATTCAGAACAACCGTGACATTATGTTGCAGGAGTTGTCCACGCTCGATGGCGTGAAGGTGACGAAGCCGGAAGGCACGTTCTATGTCTTCCCTGATTTTTCCGCCTACATGAAGGATTCCGTCAAACTCAGTGAGTTCCTGCTGAAGAAGGCTCTTGTCGTGACCGTGCCGGGCAAGGAGTTCGGCATGGAAGGGCATCTGCGCCTCAGCTATTCGGGCTCAGTCAAAGATGTGACCGAAGGCTTGGCCCGCATACGTTGGGCGCTCGATCCAAAGTCGCCGGCTGACATCTACATCGGAGACAGAAAGGTAGTGAGGGATTGGCTGTGAACACGATCATTGATATCGCGACGCCAGCAACCCCACAAGCCCAGACCGTACGCAGTGATTACGGGCTGGACAATCTGGGGATCAGCAATCTCCACAGGGCATACTGGAATCTCCCGACAGAGGCGCTCTATGAAGAGATCGTCTTCCGCAGCGAGGGCAAAGTAGCCCAACAGGGTCCCCTGGTGGTGAATACCGGACGGCACACGGCGCGTTCCGCCAACGACAAGTACATCGTGCGTGACAGTGCGTCCGAAGAGAACATCTGGTGGGGTCAGTACAATCGCCCCTTCGGCACAGAGAAGTTCAACGGCCTGTTCGACCGCATGCTCGGCTACCTGCAAGGCCGCGACGTTTTTGTCCAGGACTGCTACGCCAATGCAGATCCGCAGTACCGCATGCCGATTCGTATCGTGACCGAGTTGGCATGGCACAGCCTCTTTGCGCGCAACATGTTCATCCCGCTGGCGTCAGCAGATGAACACCGCCGCCATGTCCCGGATTTCACCGTGATCTCGCTGCCATCGTTCAAGGCGATCCCGCAGATCGATGGCACCGCATCCAACACGTTCATCATTGTCAGCTTCGAGCGGCGACTGTGTCTGATTGGCAACACGGCCTACGCTGGTGAGATCAAGAAGTCCGTCTTCACGGTTTTGAACTACCTCCTGCCCTTGCAGGGCGTCATGCCCATGCATTGCTCGGCCAACGTTGGCAAGGATGGCGATGCGGCGTTGTTCTTTGGCCTCTCCGGCACGGGCAAGACCACCCTATCGGCAGACCCGCAGCGCGGTCTCATCGGCGACGACGAGCATGGTTGGGGCGATGACGGGGTGTTCAACTTTGAGAACGGCTGTTACGCCAAAGTGATCAATCTCTCGGCGCGGGCAGAGCCGCAGATCTATGCCTGTACGCACCGCTTCGGTACCGTGCTTGAAAACGTCGTCTGTGATCCGGTGACACGTGAGATCGATCTGGACGACGCGACAATCACGGAGAACACGCGCTCATCGTACCCGCTCGACTACATCGACAACGCCATTCAATCCAAAATGTGCGGGCATCCCAGGAACGTCATCCTGCTTACGTGCGACGCATCAGGCGTCATGCCGCCGATCGCCAAACTATCGACGGAACAGACAATGTACCACTTCATTTCCGGCTACACGTCGAAGATCGCCGGCACTGAGGTGGGGCTGGGCGCTGAGCCGGAGATCACGTTTAGCACGTGCTTCGGCGGTCCTTTCATGGTGCACCCGCCCTATCGCTATGCAGAGTTGCTGCGCGGCAAGATTGAACACTACGGTGCCACCTGTTGGTTGGTGAACACGGGCTGGGTTGGTGGGCCTTTTGGTGTGGGCAAGCGCATCAGTATCCAGTACACGCGTGCGCTGCTCAATGCCGCGTTGAGCGGCAAGCTGGCTAATGTCGAGTTTGTCACGGATCCGGTGTTTGGTTTTTCTGTCCCTGTGTCGTGCGAGGGAGTTCCGGCATCGGTGCTCAACCCTGCCGACTCCTGGCCGAATAAGCATGTCTATCTCGAGAAGTACCGGCAACTGGCGACGCGTTTCGTGCAGAACTTCAAGAAGTTCCAGGCGAACTGCCCGCCCTCTGTTGTCGAAGCGGGACCAGTGGTCTAGGCCGTTTTCTTTGATTGTCGCTGGCGCAGGGAGGCTCATTAAGCCGCCCTGCGCCGCCAACCAGACGAGAAGCGCCTGAGCGTTCTTTTCTACCTATTCTCTTGAGGAGGAGCACATGGCAACCACGTTGGAGCGTCTGACCAAGATCGTTGTCGATCAGCTAAACGTCGAGGAGTCACAGGTGACCATGGAGGCCAAGTTCCGCGATGATCTCAAGGCCGATTCGTTGGACCTGGTCGAGCTGATCATGGCCATTGAAGAAGAGTTTGGCGGCGAAGTCTCAGATGAGGACGCACAGAAGATCGTCTCTGTTGGTGATGCGGTCCGCTATATCGAGAATCGCAAACCTGCCTAGGTTTTTGCCCGGCGAAGAACCGAAGCGAACTAACCTGCGAACCACCAGGGTACCACGGTGTCCTGCTCGATGCGCCGTGGCGCCCTGGTGGTTAACGCGCGTCTGCTGAAGCAACCCTTCCGTGCCAGGAAAGTGGAGTGAGCGTACTTTCGGTGTCCAATGAGGTATACCATGCGGCTTGTTCGGTATCAAAATGGCGATGGCGCGACGTACGGCATGATCGAGGATGACGCCGTTTATGTACTTCATGGCGATGTCTTTGGGCCGTGTAACGTTGGCCGGCGAGTTGCGTCGCTGGAGGACGTGCAGGTGCTTGC
Source organism: uncultured Ktedonobacterales bacterium (assembly GCA_964402955.1). Lineage (GTDB taxonomy): Bacteria > Chloroflexota > DTOL01 > DTOL01 > DAOUCN01 > CAYOEZ01. The sequence continues at coordinate 18,375 of CAYOEZ010000038.1, forward strand.
GCCGTGCGTCCCGTCCAAGATACTGGGAGTGGGGCGCAACTATGTTGAGCATGCTCAGGAAACGCAAAATGACGTCCCTGAGGAGCCACTGCTGTTCCTCAAGCCACCGACGACGGTGGTTGCTCATCTTGATCCCATCGTCTACCCGCTTCTCTCGCAGCGGGTAGATCATGAGGGTGAGCTGGCGGTGATCATAGGGCGGCGCTGCCGAAATGTTGAGCCTGCGCAGGCCAGCGACTACATTTTCGGCTATACCTGCGCCAATGATGTGACGGCGCGTGACTTGCAGCGCAAAGACGGACAGTGGACTCGCGGCAAGGGATTTGACACGTTTTTGCCCCTTGGTCCCTATATCCAGACCGACTTCCACTGGCCGAACGCATCCCTGCAAACGCGACTGAATGGCCAGGTCAGGCAGAATAGCCAACTCAAAGACATGGTCTTTAGGGTTGACTTTCTGATCAGCTTCGTCTCACAGGTGATGACGCTTTTGCCGGGCGATGTGTTGCTGACCGGCACACCTGCGGGTATCGGGCCGATGCAACCCGGCGATGTGGTTGAGGTGGAGATCAGCGGCATTGGCACGCTGCGCAACCATGTCGTGGCCGCGAAGCACTGAGAGTCTCGTCATTCCACTGTATACATTGCCGGAAATCTGACCGGCGCTGCCTGGACTGGAAAAACCTTGATTGCTGGTGCGGCTTGCCTGCCGCAAATCTACTGAGCAGGGGAGCTCGGCCAGCCTGTGATTGATTGACCCTATGCGTACGTTGTCTACCTTTCGTCGCCTTCTGGTGCTTGGACTACTGATAGAGGCGGCATACGTTTGCTTCCTGGTGCGGCCTTTCCCGCTTCTCAAGTACTACGCGACACCTCTGCTCGATTTGGGCAAGCTGACCGACTACCGTCCGTGGCAGGCTGTTGCCTTGGCCATGGGGCTGGTCTTTTTGCTCTACATTCTTGCCTACCGCACCGATGGCGACCCCCGGCTGGGCCGGCTTGTGCTGGGTTTTGGCGTCGTCTTCGCCGTGACCCAGATACTGGTCTACCCGATTGGCGCCCTCGATGTTTTTGACTACATCTTCTTTGGCCACCGCATGGCGCAGTTTGGCGCCAACCCATACCTTGTCGTGCCCATGGACTTTTCCAGCGACCCGTTCTACGAGTTCATCGGCTGGAAGGGGCTGTCCTTCACCTATGGGCCGGCCTGGGCGTTGTTGAGCAAATCCCTGGGCTGGCTTGGGCGCGACAGCCTGCTGGCCAACCTGATCCTCTTCAAGGTGGTCGCGGTGGCGGCCTACGCGGCATCCGGCACGCTTATATACCGGCTGCTGCTGCGCGAAGCTCCGCAGCGGGCGCTGCGAGGAACGCTCTTCTTTGCCTGGAACCCGCTCGTTGTCTTCGAGGCGGCAAGCAACGCCCACAATGACATTTTTGTCGTGCTGTTGCTTGTGCTCAGTGTGGATGCCTTCGCATACAGGTGGCGCGCGCGCGGGATGAGCTTTCTCTGGCTCTCCATTCTCACCAAGTTCGTCACGGCGCCCCTGGCTCCGCTGTGGGTGGCGGCGGGGTTGCGCAGCGAGCGGCATCGGAAGCCGCGCCTGCTGTTTCTGCTCGGAGCATTGATTGTCGCTCTAGCGCTCGGGGTGCTTTGCTATGTTCCTTTCCGGGGCGATCGTTCGAACATGAAAGCGGTCTTGCTTGCCCCTATTCAACGCCAGGAGCTGTTTACGTCGTCCTTTCCAACTCTATTCGTCTTGAAGGCGACGAACAAACTCGGCAAAGAGCAGGCGGAGAAATTGGCGCGCAACGGCGCCATGCTGCTGCTCCTGCTCTACACACTGTACCAGATGTGGCGAGTCAAGGGCGACTGGCAAGACCTGGTGCGGGCGAGCTATAATGTCGTGTTGTTCTATCTGCTCTTTCTTTGCTTGTGGTTCCAGCCGTGGTACGTGATGTGGTTGGCGCCGCTGGCCGCGCTCCTGCCGCCCGGGCGGCAGGCGAGAACGGTCATAGTGTTTTGCGTGTCAGCGATGACGAAGTACCTGGTGTTCGACTTCTTCTGGTTCTCGGTCCCGTGGCTGGTCGAGACGCTGCACGTTGAGGCGGCTGCTGTTGCAGGCATCTATGCTCTGCCGCTCCTGTACCTGGCGATCTCGCTGTTTGGGAGTGTCTGGCGCCGGCGCCGCACCGCTACTTCGGCAATCTTGCGCCAAGAGCAATGATTGCTGAGACATGCAGATGAACGCCGGGTCTCAGACAATTCAAGATAGTGTGTTGTATCCACGACGGAGACACAGAGGGCACGGAGAACGTCTCTAGCCCGGTTGCTCTGACGCTTCTCGATGCCAGTAGGGCGCGAGCGTACTCACTTACGGTTCACTCTGTGTCCTTTGTGCCTCTGTGGTTTTCAAGGGTACCCTTATCTTGAAATGTCTGGCCTGCTCCGGCTGTTCCTGCATGGTCACTCTGATTGTGATATAATACACACCATGTTAGAAATTGATATGGGCGATGTTCTTCGTCTGCGCAAGCCACACCCCTGCGGCGGCTATGACTGGCGGGTGGTGCGACTGGGCGCGGACATTGGCTTGCGCTGCCTCAAATGCGACCGGCGTGTTCTCCTGCCGCGCTCCGATGTCGAGCGCCGGCTCAAGATGATCGTCAGCCGCAGCGGCGACAAGCCACACCCACCACAGGACGTCTCATGACCGATGATGCAACGCCCAGGAACGTGGTGACGGACACGGCGCAGACCGTGGCAGCCGCGCCATCTGTCCTGCGCAATCGCGATTTTCTCCTGCTCTGGCTGGCCCAGGTCTTCTCCCAGATCGCCCAGAATGCGCTCATCCTGGGCGTGCTGGTGCTTGTGCAGCGCCTGACGCAGTCGCCGACGCACCTCAGTGTGGCCACCTTCTGCCTGGTCCTGCCGTCTGTCCTTTTTAGCATGTTTGCAGGCATTGTGGTTGATCACCTGAACAAGAAGACGGTGCTACTGACGGCCAATATCCTGCGCGTCGTCACATCCCTGCTGTATCTGTTCACGGATAGAAGCCTGGGACTGGTCTATCTCGTTTCCTTCCTCTTTTCCTCCATCGGCCAGTTTTTCTCGCCTGCTGAGGCGTCGGCGATTCCGCTGCTTGTGCGCGGCAGGCAACTCATCACGGCGAACTCCCTGTTTAACCTCACCCTCAGCGCCAGCCAGCTTCTCGGCCTGGTCATTGTTGCGCCGCTCTTGATCAAGGTCGCCGGCATTGGCGGCTTCTTCATTGCCCTGGCCGTCCTGTTCGCCCTGGCCGCGATCTGTGTGGCCTTCTTGCCGCACGACAACCAGCCTCTTGCGACGCTATCGGGAAAGGATAGCGCGCTGATGATTCGCAACATCTGGCATGAGTTGCGTGAGGGCTGGCGCATTTTGCGCACCGACAATCTGGCAATGCTAGCCCTTGTTTATCTGACGCTGATGGCCTCGCTCATCCCACTGCTGGCTGTGCTCGGCCCTGTTTTTGCTGTGGCCGTCATTCGCGCCAGTGCAGAGGATGTGGTCTATTTGTTTGCTCCTGCTGGCGTGGGCATGGTTCTGACGACGCTGTTCTTGGGCAAGCTTGTGGCGCGTGTCGGCAAGCTGCGTTTGATGGTCGCGGGCGTGCTGGCCATGGGGGGCACGTTGGCGCTGCTGGCAGCGGCGAAGACGGGCGGGGGGTTCTTGATCTATAACCTCATCGGGCGCGTGCTGAACACGCGCCATGTTGTCTTTGAGCTGATCCCAGTCGTGATGCTTCTCTCTTTTGCTCTCGGCATCGAGTTCATGTGCATTTCGATACCGGCGCAGACTCTTTTGCAGCAGCGCTGCCCGCCGGATTTCCGCGGGCGCATCTTTGGCGTGCAGTTCACGCTGTCGGGAGCAGGCTCGCTGCTGCCGCTGTTGGGAGCCGGCGGGCTGGCTGATCTGTTTGGGGTCAACAAGACCATTTTCCTGCTGGGGGCGATTCTGTGCGTGATTGGAGTCGCCACCGCGCGGCGCCTGCAATTTCTTCCGGACGACGGCGAAAAAAGCAAACCCTAAGGGTCTTCCAAGACGCTTAGGGTTTGGTTTTACTGCCTGCCGGTCTAGCGGGTGGGCTTGCGGTTCCAGTTGTAGGCGAGCAGGCCCATCTTGTGTGATGACCATGATGACCAGAGGCGGCGCAGGCCGGAGACAATCGGGCCTGGCGAACGCTTGACCATGATCACCGTCTTGGCGCAACGCTTGGCGACCTGTTCTGGAATGACGCCGAAGAGAATCTGCTGGAAGACGCCCTCGTGGCTTGCGCCCATAATCACGGCATCGTAGTCCTTGGCCTCTTTGAGAATCCCCTTCACAACGTGATCTGCCACCACCACCTGTGTGCGCACTGCCTGGTGGGTCTTCACCTGTTGCAGGGTGCGCTCGAGAATTCGTCGACCGATATCCTCCTGACCCTTCCTGGCGATGTACAGAATGGTGATCTCCGCTTTGTTGCGCCGCGCCAGCGTCAAAGCCATCTCCAGAGCCAGATCCGCATTGGGGCCGCCGGCGGTGGGCACCAGAATGCGGCGGATTTGGCCTGTGGTTGGGTTCTTGACAACGGCCACAGGACAGGGCACTTCTTTCACGACCGGGTCGAGAACCTCGGACAGCGACGACCCAAGCGACACCGTACGCTTCAATCTCCGCCAACCCATAA
>CAYOEZ010000038.1:23090-26319 GCA_964402955.1 uncultured Ktedonobacterales bacterium
AACCCAGCAAAATGAGGTTGTAGCCATCTTCGCGAGCCGTGGCCACAATACCCTGGGCCGGTGTGAAGGCGATGCGGGTGACGGTGTGGATCGGCACGGCGCTTCGCCTGCGACTGGTGACCTTCTGTTCCAGAATGGTGCGGCGAAGAGACGCCGACAGCCGTTCGTCTTCTCCTGGAAGGTGATTGCTGGATGCCAGAATGTGCAGGGCGACGACTTCGCCCTTGCGATCTCTTGCCAGGCTGGTCGCAAGATCAAGCAAGTCATCAGCCGTCGCCGGATTGGCCACGGGAACGAGTATCTTGTACCCCGAGGGGGCGAGCGGCGTCAATTCGTCTCTGAAGACTGTGATGCCTGGTTCAGGTGTCAGGACTGCCATGAAGGGAGGATCTCCCAATCGGATATAGTCTGCCGGTTTAGAGCTTGCGCATGTCTGGTAGCCTCAGAACACGCCGGATGGTCTGGACGCAGCCGTTGCCGGGCGGGGGAGGCGGCGGCGCGGGCGGCTTCACGTGGCCCAAGTATGCTTCGTAGACCTGCGCACGGCCCTGTCCCTGCGCGTAGGGATCTGTTTGCATGTCTTTCGCCGACCCTGTCAGCAGATCCTTGATCTGCTGTGGCGTGCGCGTGCGTTCGGCCTGAAGCAAGAGCGCGACGGCGCCGGTGCAGTGCGGCGTCGCCATGCTGGTGCCTGACGCTGCCGTGTAGTAGTCGCTCACGATCTGCCCCATGCTCGTGCCGCTGGCGCGGCATGAGGCGATGGCTACGCCGGGGAAGCACAGGTCGGGCTTCAGTCTGCCATCGGCTGTCGGTCCCCGTGATGAGAATGTCGCGACGTGATCGTTGTTGTCGGACGCGCCAACGGTGATGACGTTGTAGGCAGAGCCGGGTGAACCGACCGTGCGTGGGCCGGGGCCAGCGTTGCCTGCAGCGACGCAAACCACAACTCCACGCGCCACCGCCGCATCGCACATTTGCGACAGCGCATCGCTGCCATCACCCGAGTCGTCGGATCCAAGCGATAGATTGATGACATGAGCGCCTTTGTCCACGGCCCAATCGATGCCGGCCATGACGTCGCTCATGTTGCCTGAGCCGTTGCCTTTGAGAACCTTGGCCCCCATCAGGGTGGCGGCCGGCGCAACGCCGCTGTAGAGGCCATTGCTGGCCGCTCCATCGCCAGCGATGATGCCGGAGACGTGTGTGCCGTGGCCATGATTGTCCTGGAATCCCTCACCGGAGAAATCCTGAGTCAAGGCCACGCGTCCGGCGAGATCGGGATGTGACACGTCGATACCGGTGTCAACAACGGCTACAACAACGTCTTGGCCCCTGTAGCCTGCTGCCCAAACCTGGGGGGCGCCGATCAATGGCGTCGACACGTCGAGCCAGATATGTACGGGCAGGTCGGGCCAGATGCGCTCGATGTCGTCGCCGTCGGCAAGAAGGCGCGCCTGAGCAGCACTGACGTCAAAGGCAGCGAACGGCAGCAGCCGGTAGGTGCGCACACGATTAGCTGGCGCTCCCCGCAGCACGGTGCTGGGCGGACCCTGGCGATAGCGGACAATGATGCGGACGCGCTGTTCTGGTGACGCCTGGTTGAGTTGCCGGAGCAGGCTATCAGCCATCTTTGACATGGGATGCTCCTCGCATCGCTCTACTCATACTCTCTCGCCATACGGCGGTGGGGTGCAGGATCGGCGCGCAGCCGTGGCGCATGTCAGGACTGGGTCGTGTGCACCTGTTGATCTTCCTCGATGCTGGTTATCCAATCTTCACTGGCCAGAGACAAGACGGTTGCGGCGGATCCAGAGACTGCCAATGCCGGCAGTAGGTGATAGCGACGCGTGACTTTCAGACCGCGCTGTTCCAGAATGGCTGCTGATTCGTCGAGATCGGCCACGGTGCGCACGATCGCGCGCACCTGACCCTGTGGGCTGCCCCGCCAGCGGCGCGCCAGGCGGGCGGCGATTCTAGACTTGGCCATCTCCGGTACTCCTCTCCTGTAGACGACGCATACAGTGTGAAGCTGTCACATCTTGTAACGCAATGTCTCGGCCTGTGATACGGTTTTGGCGGCAACTCTGGCAGGCTGAGGCCAATGCCTTTCTGCCAGCTACTTACCGATGGCGTAGCCCAGGATCATCTGGTCGGTGACCCTTTCGACGGGGGCCTTGTCGTCGGTGAAAACAAGCCCTGTCCCCTTGAACTCTCTCACAATCGAGGAGATGGCGATCTCTTTGAGCAACGCATTCTTCATCGCTGCTGTGTTCTCGGCGAAGTTCTCCACCCGGGTGGGCTGTTTGGTGGCAATGATGAGATTGTTGATGACGGCCCATCCTTCCTGAAAAGGGATGTCGATGATGTAGACGTTGGGAAAAACTTCTTTCATGGTTGAGGCGAGCGCGTTGAGCAGGCGAAAGTCGGTGGCAGTGCGGCCGGCATTGAGTAGGACAACGCCGCGCTCGTTCAGGTGGTCATAGGCTTCCTGGAAGAACTCGACGGTAGTCAGTTGAGCTGGGATGTAGGGCTGGTGGTAGGCATCGACGCCAATGAGGTCGTACTTCTCCGTGGTCGTGCGCATGAAGTAGCGCCCGTCCTGGATGATGACATTGAGATTCGGCAGCTCGCCCATGTGGAAGTAGTCCTTGCCCACCTTGGCGATGGTCGGGTCGATCTCAACGCCGTCAATCGCAATCGGCCCGTAGATGGCAGTAAGCTGGCGCGGAACCGTGCCCGCAGCCAGGCCGATCACTGCCACACGCTTCAACTCCGCTGCTGCATAGTTCTTGTTGAAATAGGGTGCAACCGCAAAATAATCCCATTCGCCGTGGGTCAAGAGCCGGTTGGGGTTGTAGATCGAGTGCACGGCGTTGCCTTCGTTGAGCATGAGGTAGCGGTCGTCGCCCGATTGCACGACCTGGATGTAGTTGTAGGCTGATTCGGTCTCATAGATGAGCTCGCCGCCCTGGGCAGCACGCACAACTCCGCCCGGCACAACAAACGCCAGCAGAGCAATGATGATGGGAAGCGTGCCATGGAGCCAGGCGTGCTCAACTCGCCGCAGCACGAGGCCAATCAATGACGGAATCATGAGGCAGAAGGCGAAGGCAAGAAATGAGTTGCGCGTGCCGATGGTTGGGATGAGCACCAGCACGGGCAGAAAGGTGCCGAGAATGCTGCCCATGGTGGACAGGGCATAGAGTGCGCCGGCGGTGTTACCGGCCGA
>CAYOEZ010000039.1:0-26316 GCA_964402955.1 uncultured Ktedonobacterales bacterium
GGGCTCAATCATGTATGGCTGCATCAGGATCAGTCGTGCTCTGGTCGCGGCGCGGGTTCGGTCGAGCAAGCGGCGCAGCGTCGGCTCATACTCTGGCAGCAGCACAGCCTCCTTGTCCCGGCCGGCGGCAAACCTTCGCCAGCAGTCGTGGATGCCGATCATGACCGACAACCAGTCGGGTTGTTCTGCGATCGCATCCTTCTCCCACCGCGTCGCCAGGTCGCGCACGGTATTGCCACTGATGCCACGATTGAGAATCGTCAGGCGTAGCTCCGGATAACGTGCGACAAGCAGGTTGCGCGCCATGCTCACGTAGCCATTGCCGTAGGGCGCGGCGGCTGCCGTGCGCCCGCAGTCAGTGATGCTGTCGCCAATGAAGACAATGCGTTGTTGTGCGCTGAAAAGCATCGCTGTTCTCCTCAGTGTAATGATCCCAGACGTATGATAGTGCATTGCTGTGTGCGCTGCAAGAGGGGCAGTACGTCTAGCATTCTGCCCGCGATTCATGTATAATGGGTTTACCGCCCATGAACCTCTAGAACGACAGAACATGCGAAATGAGGAGGACTTGCAATGAGCACGTCGTGTATTGGCATCAACCTGTACTCGCTGCGCCAGTTTGCGCAGACGCCGCCAGACATCGCACAGACGCTGCACAAGGTCAAGCAAATCGGCTACGATTTTGTCCAGGTGTCGGGGCTGGGGCCGATTGATCCAAAGGAATTGCGCAAGATCCTGGACAGTGAGGGGCTGGGTGTGTGTGCGACGCACATGGCCTATCCTGACTTCCGCGACAAGATGGACGAGGTGATCGAGAAGCATCACATTCTGGGCTGCAAGAACGCTGCGCTGGGCTCGCTGCCGCTCGAACTGCGTAACCGCGCGGGCTTCGCCCGCTTCGCCAAAGAGGGCAGCGACTTCGGCGCCAAGTTGGCCAAAGCCGGACTAACCTTCAGCTACCACAACCACTCGTTTGAGTTCGAGAAATTTGACGGTCGCACGGGCATGGAGATCATCTACGAAGAGAGCGATGCCAGGCTGCTTTGCGCCGAGGTCGACACCTACTGGGTGCAGAACGGCGGCGGCGATCCTGTGGCCTGGATTCGCCGCTTGAAGGGCCGCGAGCCGCTTGTCCACCTCAAGGACATGTCCGTCGTCGAAGGGAAAGTCGTCTTTGGCGAGGTCGGCGAGGGCAATCTGAACTGGCCGGGCATCCTGGCCGCGTGCAAGGAAGCCGGCGTGCAGTGGTACATTGTGGAGCAAGACAGCAGCCTGCGCGATTCCTTCGCCAGCATTGGCATGAGTCTGCGCAACCTGAAGTCGTGGGGATTGAAGTAAGCAGATAGAGTAGGTAGAAAACGAACGACCTCCGGCGTCTCAGCGACTCCGGAGGTCCTTCGTTTTTCCTATCGTTTACAACTGTGTCCAGCGCTCCAGCGTCCCCTGGCTGGCATACAAGCCATCGTTCTCCGTGGAGACGAACAACCACGTTTCGTCAGCGCTGCCAGCGACGCTCAGGGCCAACACGTTGACATCGGGCAGAACGATCGTCCATGTCTTGCCCAGATCGTCGCTGGCATGGATGCCCTCGCTCGTCCCGACCAGCAGCCATGTCTTCTGCAACGTGACAAAGCTCAGGACATTGATGCTCACCTTGGGGAACGACTCAACCACTTTCCAGGTCAGCCCCCCATCCTCAGACGCCAGCAGGCCGGTTTGCTCGGTGCCCACCCAGGCGCGCCTGTCCCTGGCAAAGGTGGGTGAAAAGACAGCGGTCTGGACTGCATCTTCCCAGAAGCCGACCTCTTTCCACGACAAGCCGCCGTTGCGGCTGCGGAAGAGGGCGCTCTCTGTCGATGCCAGGGCGATCTGCTCGCTGGCAAAGTTGGGGCAGAGAACGACCCCCAGCGTCTTCAGGTCGAGCAGGCCGAAGTTGGCCGGCGACCAGGTGCGCCCCCGGTCCAGCGAGCGCATGATGCCGTCGTCGAGCGTCGCCGCGAGAATCAATCCGTCTGTGGCGATCTCTGGCGACGGGGCGAGCACGGAGGCGGCAGACGCAGTGCGCGTGATATAGCTATCGCGCCACGTTTGCCCGTGATCCGCCGACCAGACAATCAACCCCTCGGGCAGGCTGACCCACACCAGACCATCCTGATGATAGGTCGGGCTGACCGCTGCTGACATCGCCAGCCCCGATCCGGGCAGACTCACCTGCGCCCACGATGTTCCCCGGTTGGTGGAGCGCAGCAGCGCCCCCTCGCTCGTGGTTGCATAGATCGTGCCATCGTGCGTCACATCTGGAGAGACGGCCAAAGCCATGATCGTCTGTTGCGGCGTTTCCTCTTGCACTGGCTGTGTTTCTTGTTGTGCCATGGCTATCTCCTTTACGGCGTCGTTTCCGTGGGCGGATTCTTACGATGAACGGTGACGCTGGTTGTCAGGATCATGATTGCGCCGCTGACAGCTTTCTCGAGCGCCGTCTGCACGACAGGCAAGGGATCAACGATGCCAGCCGCGCGCAGGTCCTCGAACTCTCCCGTCAGAGCGTTGAAGCCCCAGCCCTCGCGCTGTTTGTGTGCGTGGGCGACAACGGGGCCTTCATCGTAGCCACCGTTGCGAGCAATGGATCGCAGCGGTCCTTCCAGGGCGCGCGCCAACGCATCGACGCCAACAGCTTGCTCGGCAGGCAACTTCAGATCACGCAGGGCGCGGGCGCAGCGAATGAGCGCTGCGCCGCCGCCGGGCACAATGCCCCCCATCTGCGCATGGCGGATGGTGTTGACGGTACGCTGCACGCTCTCGCGATGTGTCTCGCTCTCGGACTCGGTCGCATCAGCCACATAGATAACGGCAACGCCCCCAACCAGCTTGCCCAGTCGCTCACGCAACTGCTTCATCAGCTCAGTCTCGCGAGGATTGGTGTTCTTGATCTGCGCACGGACAGTCGCGATGCGCTCACGCAGTTGCCTGGGATCGCCGGAACCGCCCAGAATGCCTGTGTAGTCGCGGTTGACGGTAATACTGCGCGCCCGGCCCAGATCGCTCAGCTTCAGCTTGGCCAGGGACTCGCCCAGATCGTTGCGGTAGACACGCGTGCCGGTCAGGATGGCCATATCCTCGAGGTTATTCTCCATATGGTCGCCGAACGACGGCGCTTTGACGGCCACGGTCTTCAGCTTTTCCTGGTTGGCGAGGAGCACATTGAGCGCCGTCCCGCCGATGTCGAGCGCCACAATGAACAGAGGGGTGGTCTCTTTGGCGGCTGCTTCTAGAAGCGGCGCGATGTCCTCGTAGGAATCGATGCGGCTGCGGGCCACGAGCACGTATGCATCAGACAACTTGGCCTCGGTGCGCGTCTCATTGGTGGCCATGGCTGAGGAAAGCCAGCCGGTGTTCCAGTAGGCGCCTTCGATGTACTCGTGCTTCATGCCAGGAGAATACGCTGCTTGCACTTCGATATGACCATCAGGACCAAGTGTATCGAAGATTTCGCCCAGAATCTTGGCCAGCCCGGGGTCCGCGCTTGCTGCGAGGGCCAGGCCGGCGACCTCGGCCTCGGTCTCGATAGGATGCACCATCGTTTGTAGCACCTCGACGGCGCGCTCAAGCCCGCGTTCGATGCCACGGCGCATCGGCATCGTATTCCACCCTGCTGCCGACAAGCGTACTCCCTCTTTCACCAGCGCTTGCATGATGACGGCGGCTGTCGCGCTGCCATCGCCGACCTGCTCGTAGACACTCCATAGCACGTGGCGAACAAGCATGGCCCCGGGATTGACGAAAACGCCGGGGATCTCAATCATGCGCCGCGCAATTGTCGCGGCATCGTCGAGCAGTTCTGGAGGTCTGGAGCTTGTATTGAAGACACGGTCCATCGCCACAATGTGCGGCGTGGGGCCGAGGGTTGGACGAACGGCGTTGGCAATGGCGTCGACGCCTTGCAGCAACGACGTGAGCGCCTGCGGTGCAAAGAGGACACCAGGCGGCTGCTTTGAGATGTCGGTGCCACCCGGTTGTACGGGCTGGCTTTTCGTGATGACCTTGCCGCGTGGGATCGCTGTACGATTATCGGAACCTGCCACACCTGCCTCCTTGCTGGAGTGATAAGAACATAATGTCCACAGTGATTCTGTGGTGAATGGGGATCGTTCTCGTTTCTGCGCCACGCAAGTATACACAATAACACGCCGATGTCAATAGCCCGGATTGGTTGTACCGTTCACAGTTGTCTCTACATTGTCATTGACGCTAACGATGTAGTGGCGCTGCTTGCTGCGCCAGACCCGCGCTACTGCGACCACACCGATTGGCGCAGCAAGCAGCGCCACTACGCCCATACCATAACAGTGAACAGTCTTGGTTGATCGTACCTGTTCACAGCGCGCAGACGCCCGGAACCTCTTGCTGATTCCGGGCTTCTAAGTGTCTTAGTAGTCTCGCTTCTCCCAGCCAGCTTCAAACAGGCGCAGAAACTTGTTTGGCCCATAGGGATACTTGGCCATCTCCGCCTCGTCGAACTCCACGCCGATGCCTGGCGCGTCTGACGGCTCAAGGTAGCCATTCTTCACGCGTGGCACGCCGTGCATGATCTCGTGCGCCCACGGCTCAAGGAAGTCATCGAAGCATTCCTGGATGAGGAAGTGCGGCATGCTGGCGTGCAGGTGGGCGTTGATGGCCGTGTTGAGCGGGCTTTGCGCCTGGTGCAGGGCTACGAAGGCTTCGCCAGCCTCCGCGATGGCTGCGGCTTTGTGGGCGCCGCTGATGCCGCCGATCTTCAGTGTCTCCGGTTGGACGATGCTGACCACACGCGAGGCCAGCAGATCAACGAACTGCTGCAAGCGGTCGAAACGCTCACCGGTCGCCACGGGCACAGTGATGGCACGGGCGACTTCAATCGTGCCGGAAATGTCGGTCGACATCACAGGGGTCTCAAACCACATGGGGTGGAACTCTTCGAGCAGCCTGCCCTGGCGGATAGCCGTCGAGACGCTGAAGCGGTCGTGTCCCTCGATGCAGATGTCGACATCGTCGCCGACTGCCTTGCGCACGGCGCGCACGATGGACATGGAGAGCCTTTCCTCGGCATTGTCAAAGAAGCGATAGGCCGTGCCGAAGGGATCAAACTTCATGGCCGTGTAGCCGGCTTCCTTCAGTTTGGCCGCGGCTTCGGCGAAGAAGCCAGCATCGCGTGGGCCTTTGTACCAGCCGTTGGCATAGACACGCAGACGGGGATTCTGCTTGCCGCCCATCAGCTTCCACAACGGCGCCTTCAGGCTCTTGCCCAGGATGTCCCAACAGGCGATCTCGATGGCGTTCATCGCCACATTGGTGCCAAGGAACAGCCCCTTGTACATTTTCTGCCACACACGCTCCGGTTGCAGCGGGTCCTCACCGACGACAAAACGCTTCAACTCGTGGACAAACGCCTCGCCTGGTTTGGTGCTCAAGCCCTGCGTTGCCTCACCCCAGCCGTAAAGTCCCTCGTCGGTCAGTACCTTCACAAAGACCCAGTTCTTCCACGGATTGCCCACGACAAAGGTCTTGATATCTGTGATTTTCATCGTTGCACCAATGATCCTCCTGAGATATTTAGCTCGCACGCGGTGACGTGGCTCGCATCGTCAGACGCGAGGTACAGCACACCGCCAGCGATGTCTTCCGCCGTCTCGAGACGCCCCAACGGCGCTTGGTCTGAGCGCTGTTCAAGAAAAGCCTCGCCATCGCCGTGTGTCTGATTGCGCAGCTCGATCTCTCCGGGCGAGGCGACCCAGCCTACAATCACGAAGTTGACCGTTATGCGATCGATGAGGAGCGAGCGAGCCAGGGCCTTCGTCATCGTGAGCAGGGCGCCTTTGGAGCACGCATAGGGCAGCCTATCAGCAGGCGCACGGTAGGCCAACGTCGACCCGATGTTGATGATGCGCCCGCCGCCTTGCCGGCGCATGTGCGGGACAGCAGCCTGGCAGCAGAGAAACGCCCCGCGTACATTGACCGCGAAGACCTCATCCCACAATTCAGGCGTCTGCTCGTCCAACTCCACGTGCGGGAAGATGCCAGCATTGTTGACCAGCACATCCAGCCGGCCAAAGCGGTCGATCGTCGCATGGATGAGGGCTGTGCAGTCTGCCGCCAGAGCCAAATCGGCCTGCACGAAGATGGCCTGCCCACCGTCAGCCAGAATATCGCTAACGACGCGCTCGCCTTCATCTTTGCGCCGGCCCGATACCACCACAGCCGCGCCTTGCGCCGCCAGCATACGGGCAATGCCCTCGCCGATGCCGCCGGTGGAGCCGGTGACAATGGCAACCTTGCCGGCGACGCGCCCAGTTGCGCCTTGTCCTGTCGTTCCAGTCATGTCATACCTTGAGGAGTTCGCTCACATCGGCCAGATCCATCAAGCTCCGTCTTGTCGGCGGAGTCGAGGCGGCCAGGTGCGCGTGTCGCCGTGTTCGAGACGACGCCACGGTGGTAGAGGACTTATCGAGCACTGCCACGCCGGAAGTGCGCTCGTAGTTGATGAGCGGCAGCACACGGTTGAACACCTTGCGCCCCTCCGCCTCCTGGCCTGCATCGAGCAGATCCCACACTGTTTGCAGCATGTCGGTGGTCTGGCAGGCCGGCATGTTGCCGACGGAGCCGCGCCGGTACTCGTCGAGCAGAGAGGCGCCGGCGTCGATGCAGACGCGCACTACCTTGCGCAGGCCGGCGTCATCGAGCTCATATGTCCTGGTAAATGGCGTCATGACAATCGGGAAAATGCCGCGCCAGAGTCTAGTCACGACAAGAACCTCCAATACACAGAATTGGGCCGATAAGCGACACGGCAGGCCCGGGCCGGCTACTTTTTGTTGAATAGTTGTGCCATCGCCTGATTACGCGGGTCGGCCAGCCATTCCGTCATCAGCCCCTCGGCCTGTTCCAGGCTGCGTGACTGTTGGTTCTCCAACAAGTAGAGCAATAGCAGGTCGCGATCGCCCGTGCGCAGAGCGTTGACTTCCAGCTCGGCCCTGTGCCAGCGCGGGGTCATCGCTCCGGCGACCAGCTTGGCCGGCAACGGCGCGACGCTAATGCCGCGGATGCCGGCGCCGCTGACGACACCCTGACACTCGATGACAAGGTCTTCGGGAAAGCCAGGAATGATGGGGCCGCGGTTGGGAATATTGACCTGAAACAATCCCTCTCTGTCGTGCACGAGGCAGTTCATGATGGGCACAATCTGCTCGTCGCTCTGCACCGGGCTGAACGTTTCGGTGATAGGCTTGCTCGCGTCGAGGGCAGCCTGCTCTACTTTCTGCACGTTCTCGTTCATGCGATCCAAATACTGCTGCCAGCCGATCTCCGAATCGAATCCGCCCAAATAGCCGTACCAGCGTTTCTTGGTCTCCAGGTCGCTGTGATACCACCAACCGACCATGCGCGGCGTGTCGCCGATGGGCATCAGCCCGAAGAGCCTGTATTGATGAATGGCCGCACGCGACATCTGGTTGTCGCCAAAGCTACGCGGCCCTTTGGCCCAGTAGGCCTCGGCAGCCGTTTCGATCCACCTGTCGAGCAAGGGATAGGCGCCCTGGCCATGATAGCGGAAATCGGTCATCCAAAGCCAGTGGTTGAAGCCCGGAATCTGGGCAGAGACGTGCTTGAGATCGAGGCCCAGCACGTTGGCGACCTCGCGGTAGCCGTAGTGGCCGTGGCAGAGCCCGAGCACCTTTACCTTCGTCTCGCGCGTCATCAGCGTGCAGCCCTCAAAGACCGGGTTAGCTGATTGGATGAGCCAAGCATTGGGGCAGATGTGCTCAACGTCGCGCGCCACGTCCAGGAAGAAGGCCGCCTGCGGCAAATCGTGCAGGCGAGCGCCGCGGTAGTAGCCGTGCCTCTCGGCCATGCTGCGTTGCGCCTCGGTCCAGTCATGCCCGCCAACTTGCGCTGTGTTGATGACAAAATCGGCGCCCTTGAGCGCTTCGGCGCGGTTGAGCGTCTTCGAGAACGTGAGCGGCGTTTTCAACTCAGCGGCCAGGCGCTCGGCAAGACGGAGCACCATGTCCAGGCGGTGCTCGTCAACGTCCATGAAAGCAACGTGGCTGCCGTGCAGGCCCGGGCTCACACAGATATCGCGCACAATGCCTGCCGAAAACTGGGCGCTGCCGGCGCCGATGATTGTGATCTTGATTCCTGAGGGCATGTCTTGCCTCCCGCTAATCAACCAGAATGTCCTGCGTCCAGGCTTTGACGGCGTCGGTGTCGCCCGGCCACGGCTTCGGCGCGAGAATCTGCTTGTTTGCCGCCAGCCACGCCTGCCATGCGTTGCCGTCCTTGCCGAAGTCCTGGCCGGTGATGCTGGTCAGCTCACTGTGGGCGTGCTCAGCCAGCAGGGTGCGCACGTCGTCCAGATAGTCGACCAGGACGCCAATCCCGCCTGCACTGCCGCAGCGCGCCAGGGCGCGGGCGATCACCAGTTCCAGTCCGGCCAGACGCTCCAGCATGTAGTCAGCCTCGCAACCCTGGCGCAGCACACGCTCGTGCAGCAATGGCTGGCTATGCAGCTGATCGAGCATGGCGATGGCTGCCGGGTCGCCGAGCCGCTCGGCTCCGTAGCACACAGCGTCAACATAGTAGTACGTGCTCTTGAAGGAATGACGGACATCCTCGTCTGTAACGTGCAGCCGGTCAACAATCTTTTGCCAGATGGGCAGGCTGCGCCGGTCGCGGGTCATACCAAGCGAATAGATGAGGTACGTCACAGCAGGCATAGCTGCGTGGTCCGGCAGGTGTGGCACGGTGTTGAGGATGAACGCTGTGCGCTGCGGCAGATCGCCCTCGCCCAGCATCTCGTCGATGCGACTGATGAGGACAGGCACGCCGGCGGCGTCGCCGCACATAGCCAGCGCCTGCGCCAGCAGCACCTGCCGCTCGCCCTTTGCCGTGTTCAGCGCCTGGCGTAGGACGGGCAGCGCCCGGGGGCCGGCGGTGCACACCTCGACGAAAGGAATGCGATCTCTGAGGACAATGGAATCCAGCGTGTTGTTCAGCTCATAGAGGGGCGTGGCGGCAGCCAGGCGCTCGACCCATGCCAGCAGACCGCTTGCTGAAAGGGAGCGCTTCGTGAGTTGGCGAGCCAGGATGGCGGGCGGCAGCACCCCCACGTCCACCAGTTTTTGCTGTAGTTTGGCGACGGCGATCTGGCGCGGCGAACAGTCGCCATGCACAGCCATCGCTGCCGCCATGCCCGCCACGCCGCCCAGGTTCTCCAGATCGGCCTGCATACGGATGGACGGCGTGGCGTCGCTGCCGGCCGAGAAGGCCTTGCCCGTGACCAGGATACCATCAAGATGGCGCGGGAGCAGGGCGCGATAGGGGAACTCGATCTCCAGGTTGGCCGAGATCAGCCCCGCCAGGTTCCAGTCGGTTGTGCTCCTGCCCTTGATATCGTAGTTGCTGTAGAATATGTTGACAACGTCGGGCCAGCGGCGGTGCAAGAACTGGTCGTTGGCGCTGAGCACGACATCGCCCAGAATGTGGCGGCTCTCGCGCGGCGCCAGGTAGACGCCATGATCGTGGATGCCCGGCCGGCGTCTGCGCCCGGCCAGAATGGCGCGCGTGTAGTCCTCGATATTGCTGACATCGCACATGCTCGTGAAATTTCCGCCCAGGGGCTGGCCAGGCCCGCCGATCCACGGCAGCGAGTACCACATGACCGTGTGATCACGCGCAGCGCCATAGACGAAGTCGGCGCCGGCCCAGGCTGCGATATCGCCGTCGCCCGTGGCATCCACAGTCACGCCGGCCAGGAAGGCCTGTGGGCCGTAGGGTGTGGCAGCAACCACACCGCGCACGGCGTCGCCTTCCATGATCACGCCGATAGCCATCGTATGGAAGAACACATCCACGTTGGCCGCAATGGCATCGCGCAGGAAGACGTGCATTCGTCCCTCGACGCTCCACTGCAGCCAGCGGCTGGGGGGCATGAAGCCAAGGCGACTGTCAGTCTCTTGAACCGATTTCTGGATGGAGCGCACAAAGCCTTCTTTGCGGCCCATCCAGTACTCAGGGACGCCGCCCAGCGTGCCGGTTCCGCCCAGGCCGGGGTTCATGTCTAGCAAAACGGTGCGTGCGCCCTCGCGTGCGCTGGTCACGGCTGCGACCGCGCCGCTTGTGCCCCCGCCCACCACCAGCGTCTGGCTGGCGCGCACAACTGGAACCTCTTGAGGAGGGACAGCTTGTTGCGGGTAGCTGCGCCCTCGCTGTGGGCTCTCTTGCTCGCGGATGGTCAGGCCCGCTGCGACGGCTCGAGCGGCGCTGGCGCTCTGCCTGGTGAGCGGGCGGGGTGTCTCGGCGCAGGCCGCGGCCCAATTGCTCGCCAGGCAGGCGGCCAGCCCCTCGCCGATGTGTGCCGAGGCCACTGGATTGAGGAACAGCCCGGCTTGCTCGTCGGGCAGGCGCGCCGCTTCTTGCAGCATCCACAATCCCGGCGGCGGGCCGGCGAAGCACGGCGCAGGCAGAACCAGGCCGGCCTGGCAGCGTGGCACTGTCACCCTCTGGTTGGCCATGTCTGCGGCCCACGTGGGAGTTGGGCCGGCCAGTGGCGTCGTCTGTTGCCCGTGCAACTCGTGTGAGCTGGCAGCGAGTAACGAGTGGTGGAACTCGGCTGTGTTCTCTTGCAGATAGAATGCCAGCGCGATGCTGCGGCGGCGGGCGTCAATTTCGCGCTGCATCAAGCTGTCCAGGTCGTCAGCAGCCGCAAAGCTGAAAGTGGCCTCAAGGTACTTGTGATGGGCACCCTGATGTCCCCTGTGCACGGGCAAGCTGTTGCCGTCCACGCCAAAGTGCGCTGGAACAGGAATGGCACGGTGGGGAGAAAGCGCGGCGGCGTATTCGAGCGTCCGGCGGAAGGAGCGCGTGGCTTGCAGCGGTGGCTCGAATGCTGCTCCGGCCAGGCGAGCAAGCAGCGCCGTTGGCGTCGCATCGATGAGCAGCGGCGCGGTCACAACCTGACGCGAGGACTTGTTGGCGATGACGACGCCGCGTACTGCCCCGTTGTCCTGCAAGACCTGCACGGGGTAGCTGGCATAGAGAAGGCCCACGCCAGCGCCGATCAGTTCGTCTTCGAGGAAGAGCTTGAGATGGTCCATCCTGAGCGCGATGTCGCTTTCACCGTCAAGCGTGATGCCCGCGGCCGCGATGAGCCTGCACAGCAAGCCGGAGAAGGGGTAATCTCCCTGCACCAGCCAGGGCCGCAGCGTGGCCGTGATGTCGCGCCCCAGGTAGGTGCGTTGCTCGACCACGACAACGCGGCGGCCTGCCCGCGCTAACTCCATGGCCGCGCTCACGCCGGCCATGGAGCCGCCGACGATGAGGGCATCGCAGGCGCGCAGAACAGGCAAGGTGGACCGTTCATAAACGACGTACATGCCATCTCTCCCCGGCTGCGTGCTCCACCCTAAGTTTTCAGCGTAACCTTCGCCACACCCGGCTCGAGCACGTTCAGCGGCCAGCCAACCGACTCCGCACGCTCTCGCCGCATATGATGGATCAGCACCCATCGCTCACCCTCAAACCGTCCCAACTGAGCGGATACAATCGGGACCGGGTCGCTGTTGGGCCGCGGCCGGGCAAAGCGCACGTTGAAGCCGACGCCAACCACGACGAACTCGTTTGCTGAACGCTGTATGATGATGCCGCGGCCGGCATTGTCGCGATGCACATAGGAAATGTGCACGTCGCACCCTTTGGCTGCCCACGACACGCCCGAATCGCCAGCCTCTTGCACAAAGGTGAAGATGCGCTCTGTCCCCTGCGCCTCCACGATCGGCTCGATGGCGCGGCCAATCGCAATGTAGGAATCTTGCAGCCAGTAGGCCTGCGGCCCCCACTGATAGCTCACGCCGTCCACCAGGGGCGGCCCATCGCGATCGGGGAACGGCGAGTCGATGGCCCACGGGTCGAAGCCGATGGCGCCGTGCTGGCCGATAGCATAGAACACGTTGCGCTCAGCGCGACCGCTGATTGAGCTGCTGGCCTCGGCGATATAGAGCGGGTTGTTGGGGCGTTTGTAAACTGAGCACAGCCGCTCGAAATCGCGCTGGCCGTGGCGGTAGATGTCCGGCGCGACCAGATCCAGGTGTTTGATCTCGCTCAGATGCACATCCAGCATGTGCTGAACCGCGCCGCCGGACGGCCATTCACGTCCCGGTACGCCGCCCAGCCACCCAGCCAGCCAGACGTTGAGGTACATGGGCAGGGGCAAGACCGCCTTGGCCTCTCCGGCCAGGCGGTCAATATAGCGGGCGATCGAAACGGCGCTAAACACTTCGGCTGCGTCGTCGCCGTGGGCCGCCTCGTAGCCTCCGTCAGCGAAGAGCTTGTTGCACGTCGGGCAATAGCAGCGGTCGGTTCCCAGCAGGCCGGGCTCGTTTTCCACCTGCACCATGATGACGGTGTGGGCGTCGTCTACCTGTTTGATGTGCTCCATCATCGCCGCCAGGGCGTTGCGGTCACGCGTCCAGGTGGTTACGGCGCTATAGCACTTGCTGATGACCGGCTTGCCGCTGCGGTCGAGAGCCGCCGGGTAGGTCACATCGTCCAGGCGGATGTAATCGGGCGCGTAGAACGAGCAGGCGTTCTTCCAGGTGGCAAACCAGAGCGGGATGATGCGCAGGCCGTTGGCGCGGGCCTGTGTGATGCGCTCGTCAAGCATGCGGAAGTCGTAGCGCCCTGGCTCAGGCTCGATCTCGCGCCAGTAGGTGGGCAGGGTGACAGTGTTGGCGCCCATGCGCGCAGCGTGGGCGAAGAGCGGACTCATCTCCTCGGCTGTAAAGCAGCTATCGCAGTCCCATTGCAGGCCAAGAACTAGATAGGGACGGCCATCGACCAGGAAGCGGGCGTTGTTGCCATCTTTGACGATCTGAGGTAAAACAGTCATGTCAGCATCTCCGTTAGGTGGTGAGGGGCGCTCCCGTTGTACTGCTACAGCGCCAGAAACGCATGCAAGTCGTCCCATTGTTCATCGGCAATGAGGCGGCACAGCTCGGTCAACTGCGTGCGCAGGCGCGGGCGCTCGTCCGACCGAAGGTCGCTAAAGATCTGTTGCCAGCGCGTATGCCAGGCAATGGCTTTTTCATATTCCTCCGGCCGCAGGTATCCTTCGTCGCACAGCTCCTTCATCCACGTATCAAATGCGCCATACCAGCCCTGCTTGGGCGCGCAGGGGAAGGTCGGGCAGAGGAAAAGATCGCCCATGATGCCGACCCGCCGCGTGACGTTGCCCTGCGCGTCCACGATGCTGTCCACATCGTTGGTGGGAAAAAGGCGGGTGATCTGCTCGCGCTCCCAGAAGAGCACTGAGTCATCGATGCTGGCGCCAACAATGCGCACGAAAACGATCAGGTTGCCATAGTAGGTTTCGCTGTGCTCGACCCTGCATTCCAGGTTGACCGGACAATCGGCCAGGCTAGGCACATCAACGTAGAGTGAACGCAGCAGCGTGAGACGCGCTACAGCAGCCTGCGATAGCCCGCGCGGCAGGAATTGGCTACAGATTGTCAGTTGGCGTAACATGTGGCGCGTCGGCTCGGCGAGGACGCACTGCGCTCCCGGCTGCGACAGAACCCCGGCTACTGCGCTGTCAGCCAGCGGTATACTGATGGCTTTGGTATATGGGCCCCAGGAGAGCGGGGTCATGTTCACGGTGCGTACCGTCGGGTTACTGTGCTGTGCGCCCGGCTCGTCCGTGACCAGCAGCATCTGTGGCAGCGGGCCGCGCAGGCTATAGACCAGCGCCGGCAGAACGCCGTGCTCGTCGGGTTGTAGTTTATCCAGTTCCGTCTGTGAGTAGTATCGTTTTGTCATGCGTCACCCCGTCCGTGTACGATCGACTCGACGTGGTCGCTCAGCGCCGCCCACTCTTCCCACGCCATCAGTTCCAGCGCCCGCGTGAGA
This sequence comes from uncultured Ktedonobacterales bacterium, assembly GCA_964402955.1. Lineage (GTDB taxonomy): Bacteria > Chloroflexota > DTOL01 > DTOL01 > DAOUCN01 > CAYOEZ01. The sequence goes on from CAYOEZ010000039.1 coordinate 13,933, forward strand.
GGCTGGCGCAGCTTCTCGATGCGCCCGGCGTCGCCGCTGGCGTCTGCTTCGCGCCAGTCGCTGAGCCAACCGCTGATCGTGTTAGCCTCGATGGCCGAGATGCGCTGCTCATCCTGCAGGTCGGCAACCCACTCCTCAGCACGCGCCCCGGGGCCACGTTTGGCGCCAACCGGGAAGCCGGGGCAGGCCAACAGCTCACCGTTCACCCCCAGCCGCTCGATGGAGCCGCCGAAGACATTGAGTTGGTCGTCCACCTCATAGGTCGGGTAGTGGCGGATGATGTCCAACCGGTCGCGTGTCAGTAGCTCTTGGTCGATGCTGGCGCCGACCACGCGCAGGAACAACGCCCAATGCGTGTGCCAATCCTTGACGAACTCGACTTTGCACTCGAGGTTTACCGGGCATTCGGCGATGCCTGGCACAGTAATCGCCTGGGAGGGGAGGAGCGTCAGACCGGCGACATCGCCTTCGAAAATGGCGCGCGGTATAGGCAGCGCCGCGTACCAGGTCTCACGCACTTGATCCCGCGTGGGCAGCGCCACCACACATTCGGCGCCCAGCGCCTGTGCATTGCGCGCCGTGTCGAAGCTGTGCTTGGAAATGTGCAGGCCAATTGTCAGCGGGCTGTCGCTCAGTACCCCATAGGTGCCTGCCGACACATTGAGGTCGCCCGACGCCGGGTCACGGGTCACGGCCAGATTGGCCGGGCGGGCCGGCCGGAAATGGTAATAGATCTGCGTCCTGTCGCTGATGCCCGGTAGAACAGGCCGCGTCAAGAGCTCGGCAACGCTGTAGTAGAGCCTACCCATGTCTTCTCCCCTGTGGATGCCAGCCGGGCGCAGCGTCCGGCTGTACGCATCACGATGTCACACGTGCCTGACGCCAGGCTGAGGCCACGCGCTACAAATACAAAGCCCTACGGGCTGGATCGCAGCGACAGGATAGCCCCGCAGGAGGCTTTGCATCTGTGGCACGGCGGCTTCAGCGCCGTGGGCCTGCGACGGTTACGGAATCGAATAGTTGAGTCTCATCAGCGCCTACATTTCTTGGTCGGACCACCTCTCGTGAAAGACTGGCCCTGAGTGGTGGTCGCGTGGCGGCTGCGGGAATTGCGCCAGATAGGCTCGCACGGCGCGCCACTGCTCCAGATCGCGATGCGCCCAGGCCATCATGTGCATGAGCGTGGTTAGCCGCTGGCGTAACTCGTTGCGCATCGTATCGTCGATGAATTCGGCGAATTGCGGTATCAGACGGCCGTTGTTCCATAGCCGCAGCCAGTGCAGTATCTTATAGTAGTCGGGTTTTGTGAGAAGGTCCGACTGGCAGAGCTCGATCAGCCAGTAGTTGAGCGCCGGGCCCGGCCCCCACCAACCGCCGCTGTAGCGGCTGCCCCAGCTTGGCAGCGGTCGCACGCTCAGACCGGTCTTATCATGAAAGCGCCATGTGCGTGCCATGCCGCGATCCATGACGGCGTACATAAACGATGCGTACAACTCGTTGACGAAGCTGAGACGGTCTGCGAGCGTGTGCTGCGCGGGATCCAGATGGGCATGCACATCCTCATCCAGTGTCACGCCGATGCGCCGCCCAACCATCATGGCATAGTCTGTTCCCGGAACGTCCTCAAGCATGACCACCTTGCAGTCCATGTTGACGCGGCACTCGCGCAGCCCGGGGGTGCGCACCATGTTGGGGCGCAGCAGTGTGAACCCGGCGCCGGCAAGATCGTGCGACGTGCTTTGTTCCAGCCGTTCGACGTGTGCAATCAGCGAGCGATCGGGCGCGGCGACAGCAAACTCGCCGCTGTCTCGAATGTCGCGGTAGCAGTCGCTGTCCCTGGGAATGGGTATCTGCACAGCCGGCTCAGTCGATTGCAGGGCGCCGCCGGAGATGGGCAGCGCATGCACGTGGCCCCAACCATCGGACGTGAGCAGAATGTAGGTCGGCCGCGGCCAGATAGCGTTCATCAGTACTGCGTCGTTTTCTGGCTTGTAGAGATCCGCTCCAGCCACGTATGTCTTGTCTGCGCTCCCTGTTGCCTGCGCGGGCGACGGAGCCGGTGTTGACGGGGAGGTTTCACCGGCGAAGACGCTTGGCGCGTACAGTCCGGTTTGCGGGTGGCTGCCTGCCTCGTGCATCGGATAGAGGCGCAGGACCTGGTCGCGCGTCAGGCTGAGCAAGCTCGTATCGAGGCTGACGCCAACGACCTCGCCGATCACGATCGTGCGCCAGGGCGGCGGCAGCGGCCGGCAAAAGATGGTGCGGCACTCCAGATTGAGCGGGCACTCGGCGATGCCCGGCGTGGCGATCTGCCTGCTGGCCAGCTCATGCCAGCCAACCACGTCGATTTCGCTGATGCCGTGCGGAATCTCCAGCGCGCTGACCCACATGTGGTCAATCTGCTCACGCCGCGGCACAGCCACGCAGAATTCGCCGCTCTCGCGGAATGCATCGATGGCGTCGCTGCCCTTTGGACCAAAGAGGACATGCAGGGGCTTGATGCTGGTCACGCCGGCGCTATAGGTTCCTGCGTTGAGATAGCTCGTGCGCGGGTCGCGCACGACAGGAATGGCCGCCGTGCGCGGCATCTTGGTCGCCTCGATCACGTCTGGCCGGAGCAGATCCAGGCCGCCGAAGTACTTCTTCTCCACTTTTCTTAGCCCTTGACTGCGCCCACAACCACACCGGCCATAAACTTGTCCTGGAAGGCGATAAAGACAAGGATGATCGGCAGTGTCGCCAGCACGCAACCGGCCATGATCGTGCCCCACACAGGTAAGAAGCCGATGATCGGATCGGTCATGTTGGGCAGAACGACCATGATCGGTTGGATCTCGCGCTTGGTGGTAACGATCAATGGCCAAAGGTACGAGTTCCATACACCCAGAAAATGGATGATGGCGAAGGCGCCCAGGACCGGCGCTGAGGTTGGCATCATTATCCGCCAGAAGGTCTGCCAGTGGCTGGCGCCATCGATGCGGGCCGCCTCGATCAACGCGGTGGGCACACTCAGCATGTACTGGCGGATCATGAACAGACCAAAGACACTGGTCAGCGTTGGCACGATCAGTCCCTGATAGGTATTCAGCCAGCCTAGCTTTGAGAAGATGATGTAGAGTGTGGGGACAGTGATCTCGCCGGGCACCATCATGGTTGCCAGCAACAAGGCGAAGAGGATATTACGCCCCTTGAACTCGTACTTGGCAAAGGCAAAGGCTGCCATGGCGGCCAGTAGAACAGCCGTCACAGTGCTCACCGTAGAGACCACTGCTGAGACGACGAAGTTTCTCCACAGGCCACCATGGTACTTGAAGATGGCCTGGTAGTTCTCCAATGTCCATACCTGAGGCAAGTATGCTGAGTTGGAGAGGATCTCCGACTCTGTCTTGAATGAGTTCAGGGCCATCATGAACAACGGATACAGCGCCAGGAGCGCATAGGCGAGCAAGAACACATTGGCAACGATTATGGCCAGCTTGCGCTCCGTTCGGTATTGGCTTGATAGTTTCGGGTGAGCGGTTATCGCATGTGTGCTCATTATTCGCCCCCCTCGCCCGTGCCGCGCATAATGCGGAACTGGAAATAAGCGACTACCAGCACAAGGAGAAAGAGTATCCACCCAACAGCCGCCGACGATCCAAAGCGTGCGGAGCGTAGATCTATGACCAGGAGGTTCAGAATGGGCGCCATATCGGGATGGGCCAGGTTGCCGCCGCGCGCGACGAGCACGTTGGGCTGGTTGAAGATACGGAACGAGCCGATGGCGTCAATGATAAATGCAAAGATGAACGTATTGCGCATCAGCGGCAGGGTGACGTGGCGCATACGCTGCCAGCCTGATGCCCCGTCTACCACCGCCGCTTCCTCAACTTCGGGATTGATTGTGGTCAGCCCGGCCAGGAAGATAACAAACCACCAGCCGATGCCGTGCCAGATCAGAAGAAAGACAACCACCCACCGTGTGATGGCGTAATCCTGCAGCCAGGCGATTTTGATGCCGAGCAGATTGTTGATGACACCATACTCAGTGCCAAAGAGACTCTGGAAAACCAGGCCGATGGCGACCGTGGCCACGATATTGGGAAGGAAGATCAGAGGCTTGTAGATACTCTTGCGCGAGATCAGTGCTGAGCGCACAAGGATAGCTATCAGGAAGGCGGCGGTCATGAGCACAAAGACATGCGCTAACCAGTAAAAGACGGTGTTGCGTAGCGCCGTCCAGAAGACGTGGTAGGTCAGGATGGCTTTGTAGTTTTCGAGAGCTAGAAAAGTGGCCGTTCCATACCCCTTGAAGCGATAGAAGCTGAGTACAAAGGAATAGAGGGCGGGGCCAATAAACAGAACAAGGAAAGACAGCACAAAGGGGGCGACAAACAAATAGGGCGCCAGCGTGTCTCCCCAACGAATCTTGCGGCGGGGCGCCGCCGCGGCAAGCACGCCTTCTGATCGAGCAATGGGCTTGGCAGTTGCCATATGACCTCCTCGCCTGCCTGCCTGGGGTCTAGGTCGGGGCAGGCCAGTGGCCTGCCCCGACGACTAGTGGCTTGCCACACGGAATATGATGGCTGTCATTCTGAGCGGAGCGAAGAATCTCCTATGCGGCATATTGAGATGCTTCACTCCGTTCAGCATGACATATCAGCATCCATGTGGCCGCCCACTAGTACAGCGGTGGAAGCTATCTACACCTTGAACGGATCGCCGATCTGACCCTTCATGTCGTTCTCAGCGTTCTTCAGCCCATCGCTAATCGAGACAGCGCCAGTGAGAACCTTGTTCAGCCATTGGCTGAGGATCGAGTGTTCCTTCACCGCCGACGGGTCAAACTGGAAGGCCTTGAGGTAGTCGTAGCTGGCGAACTCGGCCTCGTAGTACTCGGGACCGAAGTAGTTGGACGGATAGACCTGCCACTGGGCGTCGGTCAGGGCTGGCGGCTTCTCGTTCTTTTTGGTCCAGGCAATGAAGTCGTCTTTTGCCGACTTGATCATGGGTGTCAGGCCCTGGCCCTTGGCGATGGCCAGCACGCCATTCTTCTCCAGCGACCACTTGGCCATGTAGTCGGCGGCTGCCTTGGGGTTGGGGCACTTCTTGAAAATAACCTTGAGCGAGCCCGCAGCATCGGAGCCATAGCGCTGGTCAGCCATTGGCTGCATGGCGGGCCACAAGTCGTATTTCCACAGGCCTTTCTGCTCGGGGACATAGGTAGGCAGGAAGTTGGCCATCCACTGGGCGATCAGGCTGCCGCCGATGGCGCTATCCTTGAAGCCTTTCGACCAGTCGGTCGAGAAGTCCTCGATGGGCAACGAGATCTTGGCGTCGTAGATATCCTTGAAGAACTTGAAGCCGTCGGCGAACCACTGGCCAGTGGTCACGAGCCACTTGCCGCCCGGATCGGCGAAACGCGCATTATCGTAGGCGGAGTACACTTCCTTCTCGAAGTAAGCAGCCGGTGCTGGCCCCATGTTGATGATGTAGCTATTGGGGAACTTGGCGTGGAATGCCTTGCCGACGGTGATGAAGTCGGCAAGGGTCTTGATATCCTTGACCTTGATGCCGGCCTGGTCGAACATGTCGGCGCGGTAGTAGAAGAGCTTGCTCTTGAGCTGGAGCGGGAAACCGACATACTTCTTGTCGTAGGAGCAGACTTCGGTCACGCCGGCAAAAATGTCGGCCTTGTACTTGTCGTAGATATCGCTCAGATCCAACAACTCACCGGCGATGGCGAACTCGGGCACCTGCGTCTTGTTGAACTGGACGATGTCGGGGATATTATTCTTGTCGCCCGATGCCAGGGCCAGTCGCAGAGCATTGGCGACCTCCCCGTCGCCTGCACCGCCAACAACAAACTCCACCTTGGGCAGGTCAGGGTACACGGTACGTAGCGCAACGTCGCGTGCTTCGTCACGTTGTGCGCCGCCCCACATCATACCCTTCAGGGTGATGGCCTTGGCCGGAGCAGCAGGGGTGGCTGCTGCAACGGGAGCCTTGGTCGCCGCGGCAGAAGCGGTGGTTGGTTTGGCCGGGACAGGCGTCGGTGTGGCGCCGCAGGCCGCGGCAGCCGCGCCAATCAAGCCGATCCCGGTGAACTTGAGCATGGAGCGCCTGGTTAGTGGTGTTCCCGTCATCAGTAGTCTCCTTTTTCCTGGTATCTGGTCTTGACCAGATATAATGGTACGCCTGGTTGCTGGGTCAGTGGCAACGAGCAATGAGGTAGAGGATACGAGAGGCAAGTGTGTACCGATGTATCGATTCACGATACCGTAGAGCGAGACACGGTGGACTTCCCGCTGGCCGTCACCTCCTTCCCGTCCGCGTAGAGAGATACACGCGACGCTGCGCCAAGTTTGGCGCCGCACGAATCGCGCACAACCAGTTGCGGCTCAATAGACAGGTATTCCTCGTGTTGGCCGGGGGCGGCGATGACGCGCAGCATGAGTTCCATGAGCATCTCACCAAGATGGAAACGGGGAATATGCATCGTGGTCAAGCCGGGCGTTACCAGTGAGGCCAGATCAATATCATCAAAGCCAACGACTGCAACATCCTCAGGGACGCGCCGGCCCAGGTCGGCGCAGGCCTGCATGACTCCAATTGCGACGAGATCATTGAAGCAGGAGACGGCAGTGATGTCTGGTCTCTGCTGCAAGAACTGCCGCACTGCCTGGTGGCTCATTTCGATCTTGGCGCTGGGGATGAAGAGGACGCTTTCCTTGTTGAGAGGGATGTCGTTCTCGGACAATGCCCGGCGGTAGCCATCGGCGCGATCGCTGCCGCTGCCGAAATTGATGCCGATGTGAGCGATGGAGCGATGACCCAGGCGGATCAGATGTGATGTGAGCTCATACAGCCCTTTCTCTCCCCGCAGGGTGATGATGGCCGCGCCACGCGGCCGGCGGCTGGTCACCGCCGCGACCCGATGGTGCAGAGCGACGCTGCTGAGCCGGTCCTCGTCAAGACGGCTGCCGCACAGAATGATGCCGTCCACTTGCTTGGCAGAGAGGATATCGACATAGTCTAGCTCTTGCTGTGGGTCATCGTTGGTGTTGCAGAGCAGAACACTGTAGCCATTCTGGCGGGCGATGCTTTCGACGCCCAGGATGACGTCGGGATAGAACGGGTCGGTGATCTGGGGAATGATGAATGCAACCGAGAGTGATTTGCCTGAGACAAGGCTGCGCGCCAGGGCGTTGGGACGGAAACCGAGCTCCTCGATGGCAGCCAGGACGCGGTTGCCGGTGGCCTCGGAGACTTCTCCGTAGCCGTTGATGACACGCGAAACAGTGTTGATAGAGACGCCAGCTTTTTGCGCAACGTCGCGCATAGTGACAGCCATGCTTTTCTCCTCACACAACACGTTCTCTAGCGGAAGCGCCCGTGAACGTTCACGTGATCGCTCCCGTGAACGTTCACGGAAACGATCATAGCACATTCGTCATGTCATGTCAAGCCTTCCACAGCCCGATCTGAAATCTACTTGACAGGCGTCGCTCTTGTATGTTATCATAGAGTTGCTTAATAGGTCGTTACTGCATATCCATGCACAATGCGGCAGGTTGGGCTGTTCTTCTCGATTCGAGGTCACATGTACCGGGCTGTTCTAAGCACGTGCTGTAGGATAGCTTTCTTGCGCCGGCTCGATGCCGGCGCGGCCAGACAAACTGGCAAAGCCCCTTCACTTCTTCACCCTGATACACGGCGGCAGTTGCGTGAGTTCATAGCGTGTCGTATGACCCTGCTTGCGCTTTTGTCTTTCCACGCCCGGCCTCTGGGAGGCGTGCCTGATGGTCATTACCATTAGAGCGCACGGAATATTCCGTGAACGCATCCCGGACAACACAACGCTAGAAGACGCCCATACCGTCGGTGACGCTATCGAACGTTTGGACCTCCCATCGGACAGCGGATTGGCAATATTGGTCAACGATCATCTCGCTCACTGGAACACGCCACTTCACGACGGCGATATCGTGCAACTCGTGCCACAACTCTCTGGCGGCTAAGCCCTTGCACGACCCGACAACCCACTTCATAGACGAGGAAACAATGTCTGTTGGCGGAACCTGGGGCAAGATTCTGCATGTTGATTTAACAAGCGGTCGAACCTGGATTGAAACCTTACCTGATGACATCTACCTGCAACTTGTTGGCGGACGAGGCCTGGTTGCTTACCTTCTCCTGCGCCATGTACCCAGAGGCGCAGACCCGTTAGGCCCCGAGAATCTCTTGATCTTCGCTCCTGGCATCTTACAGGGCACAAACTTGCATGGCGCAGGCCGGCATGGCGTGGGCGGCAAGAGCCCGCTCAGCGGTGGGCTGGGCAGCGCTGAGGCTGGCGGCTGGTGGGGGCACGAATTCAAGCGCACCGGCCATGACGCCCTCGTTGTGCATGGCCAGGCCAGCAAACCTGTCTATCTGTGGATTCACAATGACCAGGTCGAGATTCTGCCGGCCGGCCATCTCTGGGGACGTGACGTCGCTGATGTGCAAGCCGCTATTCGCAGCGAGCGCGGCGACGAGCGCATCCGTGTTGCCCAATGTGGCATTGCCGGAGAGAACAAAGTTCTTGTCTCCTGCATCATCCACGACAACAACCGCGCCGCGGGGCGAAGCGGGCTGGGCGCGATCATGGGCAGCAAGAATCTCAAGGCTGTGGCCGTGCGGGGGACGCAAACCGTCGCCGTTGCCGACCGCAACCGCCTTCTGACCGTGTCCAAATGGCTCGGTGAGAACTACAAGACACTCAATGAGGGCATGATCAGGGAAGGGACGCCCAGCAACGTCATGAGTCTCAACGTGACGGGCGGCCTGCCCACACGCAATTTCCAGGACTCGTCATTTCCTGCCGCCGAAAACATCAGCAGCCGTGTCCTGCACAGCACTGTCATCAAAGACCGCGACACCTGCCAGGCCTGCCCCATCAATTGCAAGCTCGTCGCTTCTTACGATGGGGAAGATTTTCCTGACCAGCCCGACCTCAAGACCAGCCTTAAGGGCAAGGTTCAGGTCGAGGCTGCCTATGGCGGCCCAGAATACGAAACCATCGGCGCTTTTGGCAGCGACTGTGGCGTCAACGATACGGTTGCCGTGACCAAGGCCAACGAGTTGTGTTCGCGCTGGGGGCTCGACAGCATCAGCACGGGCGCAACTATCGCGTTCGTCATGGAATTGGTTGAGCGCGGCATCTTGACCAGGGAACAAAGCGGCGGATTCTTGCCTCGTTTTGGCGATCCGGATGCCATGCTCGCCGCCGTGGACATGATCGCTCACCGCCGTGGCTTCGGCGACCTGATGGCGCTGGGCAGCAAACGGCTGGCAAAGCTGATCGGCAACGGCGCTGACCAGTACCTGGTGGAAGTCAAGGGTCAGGAATTGCCCTTGCACGAGCCGCGCCTCAAGCACGGGCTTGGCGTGGGCTATGCGATCGCTCCCACGGGCGCCGATCACATGATGAGCATCCACGACACGGGCTGGACCAAGCCTGGCCGCAACCTCGTGCGCATCAGCCCGGTGGCCCAGGTCGGTCCGCTGCCCGCTACTGATCTGGGCGCGCAGAAGATGACCATTGTCTACCACGAGGCGAACTGGCGGCACTTCCTGGACAGCGCAGTCATCTGCATGTTCTACCCATACGACTATGCACAAATGGCCACAGCCATGAGCGGCGTGACCGGCCATGAGTTCACGATTCACGATATCCTGAACGTCGGGCAACGTGTGCAGCACCTGTGCCGTGTCTTCAACCTGCGCGAGGGCTTCACGGCTGCCGATGATCGCCTGCCCAAACGAGTTATGAGGGCCTTCACGAGCGGGCCCCTTGCCGGGATCGAGATTAGCGATGAGGCCTTTGCTAATGCCGTGCAGATGTGGTATGGCATGATGGGATGGACTGCAGAGGGCGTGCCCACGGCGGAGCGGCTGGACAAACTGGGCGTCACCGCCATGATCTGACGACGGGTCACGCGCCCGGCCTGTGAGCAGTTGTGGACATGGGATCTAAAGACTTTCTCAGCCATGAGCACCATCATAACCACTACAAGGATGTAGCGCCCTTATGAGGATTCTCAACCAGGATGCACTGGTTTCACATGGAAATGTCCGTGGACGCAAGGCCATTGTCGAGATTCTGGAAGCGGGTTTGGAGGCTGCTGATCCATACAACGCCACACGCAAGCTGATGCACGTGGCGGATGGAAAGCTGATTGTCGGCTGCAAAGACTTTGAGCCGGAGGGAGACCCCCGTTCCGGCGACGACATCATTGACCTCAACGACACAGGCAGAATCTATGTTTTCGGCGCGGGCAAAGGCGTCATGCGCGTGGCCAGGGCGATCGAGGATGTGCTTGGCGACCGGCTGAGCGGCGGGCATGTCATTGCCAAGCACGGCGATAGCGAGACCCTGCGCCATATCGGCGTCACCTTCGGCGCACATCCTGTACCCGACGACGGCTGCGTGCTCGGCTGCGAGCGTATCCTTGCGATGAGCCGTGGTCTCACGGCAAAAGACCTTGTCTTCACCATCGCCTGCAATGGCGTTTCTTCCCTGCTGACCAAGCCGATGCCCGGCATCACGCTCGATGACATTCGCCGGGTCACCTACATCATGCAGATCGAGCGCGGCGCTCCCACCGGGGATCTCAACCCCATCCGCAATCACATCGACATGATGAAGGGCGGCAAGTTTTCGATGCACCTTCAACCAGCACGAGCGATTCACATCTTCGCCGCTCCATCACCCTCCTACAATCGCTTGATGCACGAGAACCTCTGGCTGCACAATCTACCAGAAGGCTCGACGTTCCAGAATGCACGGGCCATGCTCAAGAAGTGGGACGCCTATGACGCCGTTCCTACTTCGGTACGCGAGTTGCTGGAACAAGCAAACCCCCAAGACGAGACGATCAAAGCAGAACAGTTCGAGAAGACGCGCTTTCGCGTCTTTGGCATCATGCCTGCCCGCCTTGGCATGATCCCCACGGCCAAGAAGACGGCCGAGAAGCTGGGCTTCAGAGCCCTCACGCTCGCCGACGACGTGCGCGTCGAAGCCCGTGAAGCTGGCCGTATGGCTGCTTTCATCGCCTGCACCATCGAAAAGACCGGCCAACCGGTCGAGCCGCCTGTTGCATTGTTCTCCTCGGGCGAAATGGTCGTGACCGTTGGCAAAGAGAACGGCATGGGCGGCCGCAATCAGGAATACTGCGTTGCTGCTGCCAGTGCGATCGCCAACAGCAAGAACGTGGTCATGGCGTCCGTTGACTCCGATGGCACCGACGGTCCAGGCTGCCAGTTTTGCGAGGATGCTTTGGAGGGTGTCACCTGTCTGGCTGGCGGGGTTGTCGATGGCGAGACGCTGCGTGAGGCCAACGAACAGGGCATCGATCTGGTTGAGGCGCAGAAGCGGCACAGCACCTCTCCGGCGCTCTACAAGCTGGCCAGCGGCGTCGTCGCCACGCCCAACATCAGCATCAACGACCTGACGATTACGCTGATCATGGCACGCGACAATGCTTAGAAGCCTGTCGGAGAGCCAATGCCGGAGGTCATTTCTACCGCAGAGACGCAGAGATCGCCGAGAAAGAGCACAGAAACCATCAAGACCTCTGCGTACTCTGCGTCTCTGCGGTGAGACAACTGTCTCCGACAGGCCGCTGGGCGCTGTCGTTCCGTAACACAGGTGACCAGTTACATGGGGGATGTGTGAGCAAACCGTTCCGCGGCATATTTGCTATTCAACAGACTCCATTCGACGCAGCAGGCAACCTGGTGTGGGCCGATTTCGAACGTGAGGCCGACGCCATCGCCCGCTCGGGCGCGCATGGCTTCGTCTGGCCAGTCATGGCCAGTGAGTTTACCGTCATCTCCGCGGCTGAGCGCGTACAGGGCATGAAGCTGGCTGTCGAGACTATTGCCGGTCGTATTCCCGTTATTATAGGCGTCGCCGATACCAGCACAGCAGGCGCAGTCCAATTTGCGCACGAGGCTGCAACCTGCGGCGCTGATGGCATCATTGCCATGCCCCCCTGGGCGACCAAGTTCAGCCAACCAGCCCTATTTGAGGACTACTACACCGCATTGGCTGCCGCGGCGAACCTGCCTGTCATTATCCAGAATGCCGACGCGCCGCTCGGCTCCAGCCTGCCGGCGAGGCTTGTTGTTGAGCTATGCGGTAAGATTCCGCTGCTGCAATACGTGAAAGAGGAAAAGAATCCGCAGGGGCGCTCGGTGAGCGAGCTGATCGCGCTGGGCGCAGGCGCACTAAAGGGTGTCTTTTCTGGCGCATCGGCGCTCTATCTCTTTTCGGAATACAAACGGGGCGTGTGCGGCAACATGCCAGGGTGTGTTATCCCTGATGTTGACGCTCAGATCTGGAACTTGCTGGAAGCGGGA
>CAYOEZ010000040.1:0-25962 GCA_964402955.1 uncultured Ktedonobacterales bacterium
GCGCAGATGTGTGTTCCATCGATGTGCAACTGGCTAGCCTGTCTGCGGCGGAAGCAGCGAGCGTCGAAGACGTCGCCAACAACGTCATCTTCACCAACACAGCCGTGCGCATCCACGAGGTGATGACAGACGAGCTTGGCCGATTTCCCTTGCGCAAGCAGCCTGTTGTGAGCGGGATGATACGCATCGTTGAGATTGAGGGCTTCGACTTCTCGCCCTGCGGCGGCACCCATGTGCGTGCGGCGGGCGAGATCGGATTAATCAAGATACGCCGCTGCGAAAAACGCGGCGACACGCAACGCATCGACTTCTTCTGCGGCAAGCGGGCGCTACTCGACTACCGCTGGAAGAATGACACGGTCAACGCGCTCGCCAATGGGCTGAGCGTGAAGGATCAGGACCTGCGCGACGCCGTCGAGCGTAGCCTTGCCCAGGCTGACGATGGCTTCAAGCTGCTCGAGGAGACACGCCAGCGCTTGCTCGAACTTGAGTCCCGTGTTTTGATCGCCGAGACGCCGCTACAGGATGGCGTGCGGCTCATCGTGCGCGCCTTCGATGATCGCAGCAGCGAAGACATGCGCCGGCTAGCCATATCGCTGACCGCAACGCCCGCCACCATCGCTCTGCTCGGATTGGGCGCAGCCGATCGTGCCAGCCTCGTCTTTGCCCGCTCCACCGATCTCCCACAAGACATGAATACGCTGTTGAAGAGCGCCGCCTCCATGATTGGCGGCCGCGGTGGAGGCACGCCCAGCCTTGCCCAGGGCGGCGGCCCGGGGCTGGCTCAGCTCGACGGCGCATTAGCCGCCGCGCAGCGCAGCGCGCTGGCAGGCAAGAGCACAGTGTAGGTAGGATGACAGGCTTCTCGTGAACTGAAAAGCGACCACTGAAGCACTGGACGCCAGTCGCTGTCCGTTGCTCCGTTCTGCGGTCCATATATATAAGGTGGATGGAAAATGAAGAACCTCGTACCCCTCGTCAAGGTAACCCGCGGCAATTTGACCGAATGCACACACCTGGGCGCGCTTGTGGTTGTGGATGCCGACGGCCATTTGCTCTACAGTCTTGGCGATCCCTATTTAGTCACCTACCCACGGTCATCAGCCAAGCCCCTGCAAGTAATGCCCTTCATCGAGACCGGCGGCGCCGAACACTTTGGCTTCGATGACCGGCAGGTAGCGATCATGTGCGCGTCGCATTGCGGTGAGGACTTCCATACCGCCGCCGTGCAGAGCATCCTCGACAAGATCAGGCTGGACAAAGCGGCGCTGATGTGCGGCATTCACCCGCCGATCAACAAAGCGACGGCAGCCAGGCTGCAAGCAGCAGGTGAAAAGCCGACGACGCTGCACTCCAACTGCTCCGGCAAACACGCCGGCATGCTGGCCATGGCCTGCTTCCTGGGCGTGCCCTACGAAGGGTACTACAAGCCGGAACACCCCGTCCAGCAGCGCATCCTTGCCCTCTTGAGTGAGTTCAGCAACTACCCGGCGGAAAAGATCAGCCTGGCCAGCGACGGCTGCACCGTGCCCACCTTTGGCATGCCGCTCTACAACTTCGCGCTGGGCTTTGCGCGTATCGTCGCAGCCGACGCCTGGTCGCCCTCACGACAGGCCGCCTGCAAGCGCGTCGTCCACGCCATGCAGACGTACCCAGATCTGGTCAGCGGCACCGATCGTCTGGACACCGATCTGATGCGCGTCGCTGCAGGTTCGCTGATTGCCAAGGGCGGCGCCGAAGGGTACATGTCGGTCGGCATCTTGCCCAGCCCGGCTTTCCCGCGCGGCGCTGGCATCGCCTTCAAGGCCATCGACGGTGACGTCACCGGACGCGCCCGGCCCGCCATCACGATCGAGGTGCTGCGCCAGCTTGGCGTTCTCAATGCCAGCCAGATTGCCGCCCTGGCCAAATACCACACGGCCTCCGTACACAACATGCGCGGTGTCAAAGTCGGCGAGATCAAGGCGAATTTCATCCTGGGGAAATCGTAGACTAGTCGCTGGCACGATGACGTCATTTCCGGAGGAAAACGCGTGGACTCCTTTGAGAAGTATATCGACAAGAACAAGGATCGTTTCCTGGCTGAACTGATGGACATTCTGCGCCAGCCAACTGTGTCGGCGCAGAACATTGGCATGAAAGAAACCGCTGCCATGGTCATTGCCCGCCTGGACAAGCTGGGGGCCAGGACGCAGCTTATCCCGATCAAAGACGGCTATCCCGTCGTGTTTGCTGAAATCGGCGACGGCCCGCGCACACTGATGATCTACGATCACTATGATGTGCAACCGCCCGAGCCGCTCGATCTCTGGCATACCCCGCCGTTTGAGCCAACCATTCGCAATGGCAGAATCTATGCCCGCGGCGTGTCCGACAACAAAGGCAACCTCTTCGCTCGCATCCAGGCTGTCGAAACCTGGCTGGCCACGCGCGGCCCTTTGCCGCTCAAGATCAAGTTCGTCGTCGAAGGCGAAGAAGAGATCGGCAGCCCCCATCTGACGGCGTTTGCCGAGGCCAATCGCGCCTTGCTCAAGGCCGACGGCTGTCTCTGGGAAGCGGGCGGCAAGGACTTGCAGGGGCGATTCCTGCTCACCTTCGGCTGCAAGGGCATCTGTTACCTTGAGCTACATACGCACGGGGCTAAGAGCGACATGCACTCAGCCAGCGCCGCCATTGTACCTAACCCGGCTTGGCGGCTGGTGTGGGCGCTCAACACGCTCAAGTCGCCCGACGACCGCATCACCGTCGACGGGCTGATGGATCACGTGCGCGAGCCGCTGCCCAAAGAACGCGCCCTGCTCAGGGCCATGCCGTTCGATGAGGAAGCGTTCAAGGCCAACTTTGGCATTGATTCGTTTGTGCGCAAACTCTCCGGCTACAAACTGAAGAAGAAGTATCTCTTCGAGCCAACCTGCACCATCTGCGGCTTCCTGACCGGTTACACCGGGCCGGGATCGAAGACAGTGCTGCCCAATTCAGCGATGGTCAAACTGGACTTCCGCCTGGTGCCCGACCTGACACCGGAGATCGTTGTCGACCTTCTGCGCAAGCACCTCGATCGCCGCGGCTTCGCTGACGTCAAGATCCAGATGTCCGACGGCGAAAACCCTGCCATCTCCCCTGTCGATGGCCCTCTGGGCAAAGCCAGCGTGGCCGCCGCCACAAAGGTCTACGGAGCAAAGCCGATCATCCAGCCGGTCATGGCCGGCAGCGGCCCCATGTATCCGCTCTGCCAGGCCGCCGGCATCCCCACCACCAGCGGCGGCTGCAGCGATGCGCACTCCAACACGCATGCGCCCAACGAGAGCGTCGTGGTGGAGGATTACTTCCAGGAAATCCGTTACATCGGCGAACTGATACGGCTATTCGCCAAGTAAAGAACATGTTGCAGGCATGATGTGGAGTGCGACGACTCCTGTCGTCGCGTAAGTCAACGTGGCAAGCGCAGATGGCCGATGCAAATCGCCTGCTGTGGGGTGCGACGACTCCTGTCGTCGCGTAAGCCAAGAACGCGACGACAGGAGTCGTCGCACTCCATAGCGCTCCACGCTGCAACAGCGGACAGACCTTATGACAATCGATCTTGTCCTTCACGACGGCATCGTTCACACACTCGCCAGCCCGCAAACGGTCTCGGCCGTGGCCGTGTCTGGCGATACCCTTGTTGCGCTTGGCAGCGATCAGGACATGCGGGCGCTGGCCGGCACGGCGACGAGGGTCATCGACCTGGGCGGGCGCTGCGTTGTGCCCGGCCTGATCGACGCCCACGTTCACCTGTCGTGGTTCGGGCTGTCACTGCTGCACGTCAGGCTCGATGGCGCTACGTCTCTGCACGAGTGCGTGCAACGTGTCTCGCACACCCTGGCCGCCGGGCTTCAGCCTGGCCAGTGGCTACGCGGTTCGGGGTGGAATCACGATGACTGGACACATCCCCGCTTCCCCGACCGGCTTGCCCTCGACAGCGTTGCCCCTGCTAACCCGGTCATCCTGACGCGCAAAGACGGGCACTCTATCTGGGTTAACACGCTCGCTCTCACGGTGGCCGGCGTCAGCGCCGCAACCGAGGACCCGGCCGGCGGTACGATCGATCGCGACCCGGCGACAGGCGAACCGACAGGCATCCTGCGTGAAAACGCCATGCAGCTTGTGGAGCGCATGGTACCCCGGCCTGGCCCCGCGGAGCTCGAGCAGGCTCTCTTGCTGGCACAGGAACAGGCGCTGGCTACCGGACTGACGGGCGTGCACACGATGGAAGGTCCCGACGTCTTTGCCGCGCTGCAGCGTCTGGATACGCAAGGGAAGCTCGTCCTGCGCGTGTGCCAGGCGATCGCCAAAGACCATCTCGACGAGGCCATTGGCCTTGGCCTGCGCAGCGGGTTCGGCAACAACCGCCTGCGTATCGGCGGGGTCAAGCTCTTTGCCGACGGCAGCCTCGGTTCAGCCACAGCAGCCCTGCTCGATGACTACGCGGGCGCGCCGGGCCAGCGCGGCGTCGTCACGCTGCCCAAAGAGGAAATGAGAGCACTCGTGCGCAGGGCCAGCGCGGCCGGTATTGCGCCGGTTATCCACGCCATCGGCGACCGCGCGAACCGCGATGTCTTGGACGTCTTTGAGGAAGCCCTCTCTGCGGGAGTGTCTCCAGAGCTGCGCTTTCGCATCGAGCATGTGCAGCTCTTGCACCCCGACGACATCGCGCGTTTTGCCAGGCTGGGCGTCATCGCCTCGATGCAACCGACCCACTGCACGTCGGATCGCTACATGGCGATGCGGCTGTGGGGCGAGCGCAGCCGCTACGCATACGCCTGGCGCAGCTTGCTGCAAAGCGGAGCTGCGTTGGCTTTCGGTTCCGACTGCCCGGTGGAGACGATCAGCCCGTTGGCCGGCATCCATGCCGCCGCCACACGCCAGCGCGCCGCTGAGCCAAACAGTCCGCCCTGGTATGCGCAAGAATGTCTTGCGCCTGAGGATGCTTTGCGCGCCTTCACGCTGGGAGCGGCCTATGCATCGGGCGAGGAGCGTATCAAGGGATCCCTGGCGCCCGGCAAACTGGCGGACATGACCGTCCTATCCAGAGACATTCTGGCGATTCGACCGCAGGAGATCGTGTCGTGCGCGGTTGATATGACCATCGCCGGCGGCCAGATCGCCTTTTCTCAGATCTAGCGAATCCCCACCATATCCTGGCCAGACGTCCGAATGCAACGACCTTCAGACGTCTTTACGTAGGGAGGGAGCACCATGCTAGCATTGCTGTCGCTGGCTGCATCTGCCTTCGTGGTTGGCCTCTCGGGCGCACTGGCGCCAGGCCCACTGACGGCGATGACGATTGCCGAGAGCGCCCGCCGTGGCTTCCGCGCCGGGCCGCTCCTTACGCTTGGCCATGCCATCGTCGAAATGGCGATCGTCATCGCCCTGGCCGTCGGCCTCAATCGCTTCTTCCAGCTTCCTCTCGTTGCGGGATTGATCGCACTCGTGGGCGGGATAGTGCTGCTGTGGATGGGGAGCAGCATCGCCTGGGCGGCCTGGCAGGGGCGCATGCGGCTGGCAGAGCGCGGCGAGGCCGCGCCGCCGGTTGCCGCCGCACACGATGTGAAGACGGGTATGCTAGTGACCATCGCCAACCCATATTGGGTTCTATGGTGGGCAACTGTGGGCGCGACCTACGTGGTGCTGGCGCTCGGATGGGGCGTAGCGGGGTTGATCGTCTTCTTTCTTGGTCACATCATGGCGGACTTGAGTTGGAACTCGCTGCTCGCCTTTGCCGTCTCATCAGGCCGGCGCGTCATCAGCGATCGCGTCTACCGGGGGGCGTTGATCTTTTGCGGCGTGTTCCTCGTGTTCATGGGCATCACGTTTGCTGTCGCAGGCGTGGGCCTCCTGCGCTCTGTGAGTTAGATCGTAGCCCCTTCACAGTTGTAGGTCGACTTTCCATAGTCGACAACCCGTTGGGGGCGCAGACAGGCCCCTTGCAACCCGAAATGCGGGGTATGGAAACCCGGCCTTGTATGCGGGACAATTCTGAACAGCTACTAGTACTACTACCGCACTTAGCGGTTTTTTGTACTACCTGTTGTATGTTGTCCGCGCTCTGAGATACAAGATGTAGTACCAAAACCGCTAAGTGCGGCTGTGGTACTAGGCGTAGCGGCCAACAAAGTAGCGCTCCACCGTAGCAGGATCCAATTCAATGCCAAGACCAGGTCCCTGAGGCACCTCCATAAAACTGTCTTTGTATACGAGAGGCGTCCTGAGGATTTCCTCGCGAATGGGGTTGAGCAGCCGGTTGTACTCGTAGATCAGTAGGTTGGGTGTGGCTGCGAGCCAATGTAGGGCAGCAGCAATAGCCACCGCGGATCCGACACCGTGTGGCGCCACCGGAAGGTTATGCAATTGGGCGAGTTCACCAATGCGTTGACACTCAGTGATTCCTCCGGAGCGCGCGATGTTTGGCTGCACCACGTCAACAGCGTTGCGTTCCAACAAGTCACGCACACCGAATCGGCTGTGTTCGGATTCTCCGGCAGCCACTGGCATCTCAGCTCGTGCCCTCACGAAGGCTAACCCTTCGACGTCCTCGGGAGGCACCGGCTCCTCCAGCCAATACGGATTGTAGACCCGCGCTTGTTGGGCCAGCATAAGCGCAGTGCGCGCGTCGTAGCCAGAGTTTACATCGAGCATGATTTTGGTGCCAGGCCCAACTGCCTTTCTAACTGCAGCCAGGTGAGCCACGTCGCGTGACACGTCCCGCCCAACCTTTAACTTAATTGCCATGAAGCCCTGCGCTTGGAAAGCCAGCGCTGCCTCGGCAGATTGTTCTGGCTCGGAAAAGAAGGGCACAGGGCTGGCATACACGGGTATCTTGAGTCTGTATGCGCCGCCCAGTAGCTGGTATACTGGCTGATCAAGGTACTTACCTTTGATGTCCCACAGCGCCATGTCCACTCCCGAGAGCGCCAGGAGGGCATAGCCGCGCGTATGGCCGCTACCACGGTGGGCGCGGTACAGAACGTCCCAGATGACACCAGTATCCAGGGGATTGCGCCCCAGGAGGTAAGGGCGAAACACGCGTGCGATGATCGTCGCCGTCACCTCTGGTGCCAGCATGCCGTGGGCTTCGCCGATTCCTTCCAGACCATTGTCTGTACGAATACGTACAATCGTCGCAGCCTGGCCCAAACGCGGCGTATCAACCTGGTTGGCCGCTGGGCGCAAAAGGTGTTCTGGCACCTTGTCCATACCGCCAAACATCTTCTCCCATGTCACCGACAACGCTATGGCCTCGACATTCGTGATCTTCACTATTCTCCTCCTAAGTCTCGGGACATCTCTGGTACTCCGGGCAAGTGGTACGACTCCACGGGTATTCCTTCCTCAAGGATAACTCCCAGTTGAAGCAACGTATGACGAAGCAAGCCTGTGTCAAGGGAACGTAGGGTCGTATCTTGTCCGACAGCCAGCGCTGCGGCTGTACCCGCGGCTTCACCCATTGCCATGCACTGTGCCATCACCCGGGCCGATGCCAGTGCTTCATGGGTGGATGACAGGCAGCGACCGGGCACCAGCACATTGTCGAGGCCAAGCGGCAGAAGACAGCGGTAGGGGATGCCATAGGAGCCAGCCAGGTAATCCATGCGGTGACCGGACGATCCGGTTGTACTGTGAATGTCGATGGCATGCGCTCCTAGAGCAATGGTATCGTACGGTTTCTGCCCAGAGCGCACGTCATCTGCGGTGAGCACATAATCGCCCATGATGCGGCGAGATTCGCGGGTGCCAATCTGACAGCCCGTATCAATGATGTTCGCATCACGGAACTCGGGGAAGTTGTCGCGTAGCCACTCAAAGAAGGTCCAAACGAGCTTGCGCCCTTCCACGGTCGCCTGAGTCAACTCCTCGGTCTTGGTGCAGTCGCCCCATTGGCGGGCAGCATTAACGCGGAACTCACCTCGAACGCTGGGCACAATCCAGGGCCCGCCTACCACCGGCAGCTTCCCTTCCTCTATCGCCTTAAGCATCGCTGTCCTCACGACCATATCCTGGCCGTTTTCGCGTGGGTGAGAGACCAGCGCAGCGTAGTCGGCTCCTGCGACGCGGAAGCACATTGTCATGGCCTGCATCGAGCCGTCCACGGGATTACCTTTTTCGTAGGGCGCGCCGGCGAATGTTGCCACATCCCCGTCACCGGTGGCATCGATGATGACCTTGCCTGTGATCGCCTGGCGGCCGCTCTTGTTTTCAACGATCAGCCCATCAACGTGGCTGGCATTCTTGGCGACGCCACACACGAAGGTATGTAATAACAACTCTGCCCCACTCTCCACCACCAGCCGGTCGGAAACGTACTTCAGATGCTCCGGATCGAACGGAGGGATCCCCGCTCCTTCCCAGCCAGTGTTCCACGAGCCGATTTTGTTGTAGTGAGCATTCATCTCTGCCAGGCGTTCTGCCATTTCCCAGGTAATACCACCTATGATCCGGCGGCGGTTGCTGGTCCAGCGCTGGAAGTGGAGCACCAGGCCGGCCGTTGCCATCCCGCCGAGAATCCCATACTGCTCAAGAAGTAGCGTGCGAGCGCCATTGCGCGCCGCTGCGACAGCCGCCCCAATCCCGGCCGGGCCGCCACCCGCGACGATCACATCAACGTTTCTTGTGACTGGTATGTCGCGGCTGGGCTCATGTATTGTCTCCATCATCTGGCCTCCTGCTCATCCCTGCCAAGGGTATTTTTCCTGCGGCTTGAGATGCTGCATAGCTGCATCTCAAGAAAAACGAGGCGCCTCAATAACCACGCCGTTTGTCTACGACGTTGAGAAGCGCCTCGCCGGCGATCCAGCGGCGGAAGTTCTCGGCAAACAATTCGATTGTGCGCTCGTCCTGCCTCGGTGAGGACGCAGAATTGTGCGGGGTAATGATCAGATTCGGTACGTCCCACAGTGCGCTTTCTGACGACAAGGGCTCTGTCTCGAAGACATCGAGAATGGCGCCTGCAAGGGTGCCATTGCGTAATGCATTGACGAGTGCATCCGTATCAACCATGCTGCCGCGGGCTACGTTGATCAGCCATGCGCTTTTCTTCATGGCGACGATCTCATCCTTGCCCAAGTGCACCGCACCGCTCTGGGTACTGGCTGCGGTCAGAACAACAAAGTCGGCCTCCGCGACGACGGCGCACAAGCTCTCTGGACCATAGATGGCGGCAGCATGGGCGCCTCCTCGCGATGGGTCACGTCTGACAGCGAGCACCTTCATACCAAAGGCTGTGCAGAGCCGTCCAACTTCTTGGCCGATATGCCCATAGCCAATCACGGCGATGGTAGAGCCGCACAGTTCCAATTTGCGGTATCGTTGCCACTCTCGCTTTTCCTGATGCCGCACATGTTGCGGCAGGCGCTTGGCCGCAGCCAGCAGAAGGGCCAGTACACTCTCAGCCACCGGTCCTGCGTTGACACTCGCCCCACTTGAGAGCATGATATCGCTCTCCACGACTTCGGGAAGGAGCAACCCGTCGACGCCAGAGGAGTTGGTCTGGATCCAGCGCAGAAGTGGCGATGAGGTCAGCACCCTCCGCAGCGCAGCCGAGCCAAAAGCCTTGCCCGCGAAGCGGTCATTGGGAAAATAGCGAAACAGGGCAACCGCCTGTGCTGGACTAGCGCCACACTTCCCCTCAACGTCAACCGAAATCACCCGCAACTTGACACCCGGTGCGGCCCGACGGAAGCGTTCGCCGAGCACGTCGGTGAGACCCTCCGGAACGATCACCTCAATTGAGCGTGACACGGACTCTCTACCTCACAAGAAGCTTCAGTTTCATCCCTTCAAGCCAGTCACTGCAATACCCTTGATGAAGAAGCGCTGGAAGATGAAGAATATCAACACCATAGGTGTGATGCCAGCCACGACCGCCGACATCACCAGATTCCAGTCTATGAACATGCCCATCAGGCTGTTCATGCCGAGGATAACGGTGCGAACCTCGTTTCTCTGCAAGAAGACCAGCGGCCCAAGGAAGTCGTTCCATGTTGCCTGGAAGGCCAGGATTGCCACCGCGGCCATGACCGGCAGCGACAGGGGTAGCATGATCCGTCGCCAGATGGTGATCTCACTTGCTCCATCGATGCGCGCGGCGTCCAGAAGGTCGACGGGTACCGTGAGGAAGAACTGGCGGACGAGGAAAATGTACAACGGCGTTCCGAAGAAGCTTGGAACGAAAAGCGGCAGGAATGTGTTGATCCAGTGTAACCGCTGATAGAGGACAAAAAGCGGTACCAGACGCACAATCAAAGGCACCATCATCGTGCTGAGCAGAACCATGAAGAGAATATCCCGCCCCGGGAATCGGAAACGGGCGAAGCCGTACGCGACAAGTGAAGATGACAGGAGCTCCCCGACGATGACCAGCGTGGCAATGATCAGCGTGTTGCGCACGTAGAGCAGAAACGGTATATATCTGAATAGGGCATCGCTATAGTTCTCAAACGTGGCGGCTGAGAACCAAAGGTTGGGTGGATAGGTGAAAACCTGATCAGCGGGACGCAGAGAAATCAGGACCATGAGATACAAAGGGACGAACATGATCGTGCTGACTACCGTGAGCGGGAGGTAGATCTCGAGCGCGCCTCCAACCTTGGCCAGCAGCCGCCGCCAAGGCCGCACTTGTTGGCCGCGATCGGCAAGTTGTTCAGATGCGCTCATATTGGGCCCACCTGTCAGAGAATCTCACAAGGATGAAAGTGAACACAAGTATGATCACGAACAGGATGACTGCCAAAGCTGAGGCGTACCCCATCTGGAAGAACTCAAAGGCCTGGCGGTAGATGTACAAGACATAGAACAGACTTGCATCGTTGGGGCCGCCCTTCGTCATAACGTAGGCATATGCGAACACCTGGAAGCTGTTGATGATGTCGATCACAGCGTTGTAGAGAATGGCCGGAGTGATCATTGGAATTGTTACGTTAACGATTTTGTGCCAGCGGCCCGCGCCGTCTATCTCTGCAGCCTCGTAGAGCTGCTCAGGTACTCCACCCAGGGCGGCTAAGAAGATGATCATCGGCACACCCACGTGGAACAAAGAGATGAAGATGATGACTGGCTTTATCATGGCCTCACTTGTCAGCCAGTTGATTTCAGGCAGGCCGAATGCACCGCCAAAGTAGTTGACGTATCCGATGCGGGGGTCGAGCAGTATTCGCCAAATCAGTGCCATGGCGACGATGGGAATCATCGAAGGCAAGTAGATGGCAGTGCGAAAAATGCCAATTCCCCGTATGGTGCGGTTGAGTAGCAGCGCCAGCACGAACCCTAGGGTCAGATGCAAGGGCACGCGTATGACAACATAGAGGATCGTGTTGATCACCGCGGTGCTGAACTTACGATCCTCGAGGAAAAGGCGAGCGAAGTTCCTGAGGCCTACCCATTCCGGTGAGGAGAGGATTGGGTAGCTGGTGAATGACCAGGCCATCACGGCCAACAGAGGACCGGCCGTGAACGCTATCAGACCGATCAGCCATGGCGATATGAAGGCATACCCCAGAAGCGCCTCGCGGTGTGCCAGCGCGTAGTTGTGGAGGCCTTGACGTGCGTCGCCAGTCCAGGGTACCTTGGGCCTCGATGTACCGCTCTCTGCGTGCTGTGGGTTCATTGGCCGCCTGTCGCGCGGGCGCTCGTGTCTGTGTATCTCGCGAGCGCCCGCCATGCGTTTACTGTTTTACTTCCCGCGGCTCGCCCTCCACTCCTTCAGCAGGGACTCGCCTTGCTGCGCGAAGCTGTTTACGGCGTCCTTGGGTGACATCTTTTCGTAGAGGATCGCATCCTCCATATCTAGCCAGAGCTGGTAAAACTGAGGTTGATTGCTCGGCGCAGGTACACCGATGCCCGTCGCGAGATCCTTGGCAACGACCGGCCAGAACCTGTTCCTGCTTGCCACCTCAGGATCCTCGTTCCATTTGACCATTGGCGACGGCCGGTTTTGGGCCTTGACGAAGTCCCCGGCATACTTGCTGACGGTGGTGAATTTGATCCACTCCCAGGCTGCTTCCTGATCTTTCCCGGCCGTTGCGATGCAGAAGCTCCAGCCTCCCAGAGAAGGCGTGTACCCTTTCGAGTTGGAATTGTTGGCGTTGCGCGGGAAGTTGTACGTAACATACTGTAGGTTCGGAGCCTTCTGTGGGAGATCGAAGAAGCGGGCGGTTAGGTTGAACATGCAGATGTACTTCTCGGCGGACCACTGGATGACCTCAATGACGTTCTTGCGGTCGGAAGCAAGTGCAAGGTTCGCATACTTGTCCGCCTGCATCTTCACGATTTTCAGCAGCCACTCGGCAGCCTCGACGCCAGCCGGCTCGTTCCACAGAATCTTCGAAATGTCATCATCCCAGTACCGGCCTCCATTGGCGTAGGTGAGGACGAAGTGGCATGTCATTCCCGTCGAAACCTTGGCAGGGTCGAGGACGAATAATCCAGCTTTCTTCGCCGGCTCGACCAGAGATTCGAGATCCTGCCACGTCTCAATCGGTTTGCTTGGATCCCATCCGACCTTCTGCAGCAGCTTCGTATTGGCGAACAGAAGATGAACCGCGCCGGCTGTGACGTTGGGCAGCCCGTAGGTCTTGCCAGCCCATACACGGCTCTTGATCTCCGAAGGGTAGAACCAGTCTCCCTTGATGCCGTCTCGAGCCATCAGATCATCCAAGGCAACAACCGCCTTCTGGTCGGCAAAGAAGGCCATGTTGTCGGACTTGATCATCATGACGTTGGGAGGCGAGCCGCCAGCAATGGCCGTCACTTGCTTCTCTCGCAGCGGTGGGCAGTCACTGACATCATTCTCGATCTTGACGTTCGGGTAGTACTTGTTGAACTCCTTGATCCAGGTCTCGATCAAGGGAATACGCGCCCCAGCCCAGCAGTTGGAGAACTGAATGGTGCCCTTGACGTCAGGGTAGGCCAGGTAGTCGACACCCAGTTCCTTGATCGTGGTTGCCTTGGCCCCTGACTTGAGGGCTGGTGTGCTCTTGGCGCCAGATGCACCGCACCCACTGATGAGTGCCACGGTTGCTATCCCTCCTGCGAGGCGCAGGAAATTGCGTCGTGTCACGACGCGTGTCGAGTCCTTACTCATGTGTCATCACCCCTTTGACTACATATTCCACGGGAACAGGCAAGAGAGCGCGTCTACACAAGATTCGTGGGCGCCTCAAGCTCGCCCGGGGAAGTTGGTGTATGAAAAGTGGAACCTGTTCACTGCAACTAACCAGGAATCAACGTACAATCCAACTCTGGTGATCAACTGTAACCGCGGTGTTCCTTAGATGGCGCTCTGGTCGGTCAGCAGGGCTGTCACGGGTGCCAGAGTTGCCCTCAGCCAATCAACTCTGCCCGTACAGAGAAATCAGTGCAGCGGAAGACCTTGCCGCTGTCGCAATGCCAAAAACGTCAGGATTCTTGGCTGGACCGGACCGATTGCGCTTGCTTGAGCCCGTCCAAGCGCCCTAGTTTTTCCACATTCGGAATTGCGGACGGGTCCTGGGCCAGTTGACGATGGTATTCCGCACATGTATAATACGAGCATAGCACAGGAACATCCGCCTGTGTTGGCTCCTTGACCATGATTGGGACAGAAAGGGGACACAGAAGGGACATGCCACACAAGAATTGCTCGCTGTCGTGTCTTCGCGCCGCCCTCAATCACCTCTATGATCCGCTGTCCCTTCGAGCCAGTCCGCTCCTGGAGGCGATGGGCGAGGGCGGACGACGCGATGGCGCAGTGCTGCTGCAGCAGACTCTCACCCAGGCTATCGCGTCACTCCAGCCTGACGCGGAGAGAAGTGACCGTCTGCCCCTCTTGCGTGCCTATGAGATTCTCCACTACCGCTATGTGCAACAGTGTAGCCAGCAGGAGGTGGCGGATCAGCTTGGTGTGACTGTTCGGCATCTCAAACGCGAGCAAAAGCGGGCGCTGGAGATTCTCGCTAGCCGCTTGGGTGAGCGTTACGGGCTTTACGTTGAGTTGGGCACAGAGCCAGAAGACGATGCTGAGCCACAGAGCGAACAGGAGTTACCGACAACTGGCGGCGATCTGCGTTGGTTAAAGGAACTACTACCATCGCAACCGAGCAAACTGAGCGACGTCGCGCCCTCTGTGGTGCGTCTAGTTGGTCTACTGGCAAGACAGCACGAAGTCGAATTACGTGTTGAAGATATGGTTGGCGTTCCTGATGTTGCTGCACGTAGTGTTGCCGTGCGCCAGATGCTGCTTGGTCTACTGACCGTAGGTATCCGCCACGTGACTGGAGGAACCCTGACAATGTCTGCATCGTCTGCGTCGTGGCAGGTCGCCGTGCAGGTAGAAGGGTTTTCGGGGCGGCGTGCCATGGCGCAGTCACCTGACGATTCTGACAGTCTGAATATGGTGCGGCAAATGGCCGACGCTTGCGCAGGCAACCTCGACGCAGCCCTGAGCGATGGTTCTTTTCGCGCAACATTGAACCTACCTGCTGCCGCGCAGGTACCTGTATTGGTAATCGATGATAATCCAGAAATCCTCGATCTACTCCAGCGCTATGCCACTGGTACGCGCTACCGTGTTATAACTGAACAGAACCCTGGCTCAATCTCCGCCGTCGTGGGCGATGTCCTACCTCGTGTAATTATGCTTGATGTCATGATGCCCGAGGTGGATGGGTGGGAGCTGTTGGGCAGACTGCGCCAGCATCCGCTGACAAGTCACGTCCCCATTGTTGTCTGCACAATTCTCGCGCAGGAAGAGTTGGCTATGTCGCTTGGTGTCAGTGCGTTCCTCAGGAAGCCGGTTCAGCGGCGGGATTTTCTGCAAATCCTAGATCGTCTTGTGGCTCTGGACGTGACACCCCGCTGAGAGTGCGTATTAGCGCCAGCAGATCCTTGGTTGTCATCCCCCCGCTGCGCCTGATGGTGATCGTGTTGCCAACGTGCTGATGCCCCAGGGGGTCTTGTCCGGTGATGGCGATGACCGGAATGTCGCGAATCAATGGGTCTCTGGCCTTCTCCTGCAAGACTGCGTAGCCATCCATCCCTGGTAACACCATGTCAAGCAACATGAGATCCGGGTGCCGCTTGCGAAGGATGTCAAGGGCACGTTTGCCGTCGGATGCCCGAAGTACGCGATAGCAGCGCCCTGCGGCAGTCAGAATGCGCCCAAAAAGCTGCAAGACCTCTGGCTCGTCATCGACGATAAGGATCGTAGTAACGCTCCCCACTTCACCTACTGCGTCAAGCAAGAGTTCTCTCTTAACTGGTTTGAGTAAGTATCGTACCACTCCTAGGCTGTCTGCCGCCTCTTTTTCACCCGGAACCCAGCATGTAATTATCGATGTAGGAAAAGGCAAGCTGGTCATGCCTACTGGTACCTTGTCGTCACGAGGGCTATTTATGATGAGCGCGTGAGCCGGCGACCGGCGGAGTTCAGCTACTGCTTCCTCAATGCAGAAAGCAGCACACACCTCGACGCCCGCTAGGTAGCGACTGATGAGTCTCTGCAGTACATGGCTGGGCTCAACGATGATGAAGCGGGGTAGCGGTTTGGGATGTGGGGCTTTGGATTGGCGCAGGCGTGGGTTATAGTCGTCGCGCGCGAAGGCCCACTGAGCAGCACCTGGTTGCCCTGCACCGGCAGGTTCCTGTACAGGCAAAGTGAAGTAAAACGTTGTCCCTTTGTGTGGCTCGCTGGTGAGCCACATTCTTCCCCTGTGAAGCTCAACGAACTTCTTGCTGATACTCAATCCCAGCCCGCTGCCGCCGAACTTACGCCTGATTGTGCTGTCAGCCTGTTGGAACGGCTCGAAGATTCGTGACAGCTTATCAGCAGGAATGCCCGGACCAGTGTCAGACACAGCGATGGCCAGTGCATTGCCATCGCGCTGGATTGCTACGCTGGCGCCACCGCGCTCGGTAAATCGTCCAGCGTTGCTCAGCAGGTTGAGCAGTACTTGGCGGACGCGAGTGCGGTCGCAGTAGACAGGCGGGAGGGTACTCGGGACGTGCGTCTCCAATGTTAGGCCCTTGGCGTCGAAAAGAGGCTTGACAGCGACAACTGCCGAATCAACCAGATCATTCAGGGTTGTCCATTCATTGGACAGGGCCATTTGTCCTGAAGCTACCTGTGAGAGGTCCAACACATCATCAACTAGGGCTGCTAGGTGTTCACTGTTGCGGTGGACAACTGCTAGATCGGCCAGTAGGGGCGGCGGCAACTCAGATCCGTATATGTTCGGCATCTGGGTGATCATCTGGCTGTAACCAATGATCATGTTCAGCGGTGTGCGCAATTCGTGGCTGACGTTGGCAACGAACTCCTCCTGTGCACGGCGAGCATCCTCAGCTACACGGTACATGACAGACAGTCGGTCAGACAGACGCGCCAACTGAGTGTTTGCCTGAATGAGGTCCTCTTGCACCTGCTTCAATTCCACCCGTTGGTTGCGCGCTTCTTCCAGGAGCTGGTTCATCTGGCTGTAGCTCGACCACAGCGAAGAGACAGTCTCTTGGTTGAGCTTCAGGCACAACCAGATTAGAATTTGTGTTCCACCAATTGCTACGGCTGCCGCTGCCCATGTTTGCGAAGCAGCCGTGGACACGGTGGCTATCATCGCCAGCCCTGCTGTGACAAATCCACCTCGGGGGCCAATGACCAGAGATGCGACGGCCGGGGGAATGGCTAGCAGCGCGGGGTGGGCGCTTCCGGGGAACCAACGTAGAGCCAGCAAGCCAACTCCTATCCATCCAATCACAGCCAGCCACTTGGTTATTTGGTACCGACGTTCACCTGTCATTAAGGCGATCAGCGACAGAACGAGGACGATGCATCCCAACACGTCAACATCCACAGACAAATGGGTGAGTTCGGCAAGACAGGTAATGCCCAAGCCTATGACCGAAAAAACCAGAAAGAGGATATCCGTCGCTTCCGAGTGAAACTCCTCAAGCATGTTGGCTGAAGATTGTGATGCGGACTCAGTCATATGTACCTCTAAGCTGCGGCACCCCACAAGACAGACGCAGTGTTTTGCCTACTTGCGCTTGCGCGTCGCCGCCACCATGCTCTCAACCAACGCCACCATATCAGCGCCATACTCGGCCCGGCGCCATACCCCAAATCCAGCAATGTCGTCGAGATCCGCGCGAGTTGATGGACGGCGCGTGGCCACGGTCATCAGGAGATCGTTGGAGCCGATCACATCCGGCTCCACGCCACGCTCCGCCGCGCGCTCTTTGCGCCAGGCGCGTAACCGTTCATAGATGCTCAACGTTAAGTCGTCTGGACGGCTGCCATTGTTGCGCGGGCGCGGCGGCAGCAGAGGCTCGCTATCGCGCTGTGCCCGGTTGATGGCGTCGAGCACCTGGTGGCTATAGCGCGTCATCTGGTATGGCGAAAGGAGGTGGCTACGACGTAGCGCGTCAGCCGACACAGGCTTCTGCTGTGCAATCTCGACAAAGGTGTGGTCGTTAATCACCTTGAAGGCCGGTCGATCCTCCCAGCGCGCCTGTTCCTCACGCCACTTGTGCAGGGCACACACAATGCGCCGCCCGGCCATATCCAGATCGCGAATGCCCTTGATATTCCAGAAGGCGTCGGGGTCAAAGGTGTGCGGCCGTGGCTCCAGTTTGGCCAGGTTGGCGAAAACTTCGCGGGCCTCGGTCTCTCTGCCCTTCTGGCGCAGCTCAGTCAGAAGCAGATCGCGCAGAGCGATGAGGTAGCGCGTGTCGTGACAGGCATACGCCAACTGCTCCGGCGACAGGGGACGCTTGCCCCAATCGGAGCGTTGCTGGCTCTTGTCCATGCGCAGGCCCATGTGCTGCGCGACAAGCGCAGCCAGGCCGGTGTTCTTGCGCCCCAGGATGCGAGCCGTAAGCATCGTGTCGAAGATGTTGGTGAAGTGAAAACCATAGCCGCGCTTGAGCGAGACCAGATCATAGTCGGCGCCATGAAACACCTTCTCGACAGTCGGACTGGCGAAAACATCGGCCAGCGGCTCAAGGCTGAAGGTGCTCAGCGGATCAACGATGAAGTCTTCGTCGGGGATGGAGAACTGCACCAGGCAGATCTTCTCAGCATACGAGTAGAGGCTATCCGATTCTGTGTCCACTGACACGAGTGGACTGTCCAGAAGACGTTTGGCAAGGTCTTCCAGGTCGGGCAAATTGGTAATGAGCCGGGCCGAGCAGGGTACTGTGGGTTGGAGTTCTGTTGTCTCTGGCATAGATGCGATAATTGCAATACACTCCTGA
Source organism: uncultured Ktedonobacterales bacterium (assembly GCA_964402955.1). Lineage (GTDB taxonomy): Bacteria > Chloroflexota > DTOL01 > DTOL01 > DAOUCN01 > CAYOEZ01. The sequence goes on from CAYOEZ010000040.1 coordinate 18,262, forward strand.
TCTTTCATTCTATCTGGGTTATAGCACAGACGCTAACATCTGTCAATGTGCTTGCACTTGACTAATTGCTCCAAGCCTGTATAATAACGAGAGACGAGAGGGGACCTTGCCATGGTGGATGGGATCATTCTGTTCTTTCTGTTTGTGATGTTCATTACCGGTTTCTCGCGCGGGACTCTGCGCCAGCTCTGGTCGCTGGTCGTGCTTGCCCTGGCCACCTACCTGAGCGGCAACTTCTATCCGTCCTTCACTGACCTCGTGCGCACCTCCATCCCCGATCCTACAGGCGCCAATCTGGTTAGCTGCATACTCGTTTTTGGCGTCGTCAGTGGCATCCTCAACGGCGTCGTGGATGCAGGCGCGCGCCTTCGCCGCGAACGAGGGGATAAGAAGCCGGGATTCGTCGATCGCAGCGTGGGATCAATCCTGGGCGTGATTGAAGCGATCGGCTTCGTCCAGGTCGCTGCTGCCGTGCTAGTTGCCTTCCCTGTTCTTGGCCTCGATAGGTGGGTGGAAACGTCAAAACTACTGGGCGCATTCTTCAACATTGTGCCCGTTATGATGCCCCTGCTGCCAGGCCCTTTCCAGCAAATTCTGCTACTTTTCTAAATAGGAGGGATTCATGCCAGGCGCCATTCAGGGACTCTATTTCGACGACTTCCCGCTCGAGGAGGAGTACACCTCGCCAGGACGAACAGTCACGGAGACCGATGTGGTCATGTTCTCAGGCGTCTCCGGTGACTACAACCAGCTCCATTCTGACGCTGAGTTCGCCAAGACAAGCTACTTCGGCCAGCGCATTGCCCATGGCGCGTTGGTCTTGTCGATGGCAACCGGCCTCACCTCGCGCATCGGCGTCATCGAGGGCACCGCGATTGCCTTTCTCGGGCTCACCTGGAAGTTCGCCAAACCGGTCATGATCGGCGACACCATCCGCGTGAAACTGAAGGCCATCAAGAAGCGCGCCGTGGGCCGCGAAGCCGGCATGGTCATCGCCGCCATCTCTGTTGTCAATCAGAAGGATGAGATTGTGCAGAGCGGCGAATGGACGGTCATGGTAAAGAGAAGGCAGGGGAACTAGCACCGGTAGAAAACAACATCCAAGGAGAAACTCGCCATGGCGCCACTGGACTGGGGCATTCAGGTCATCCTCTGGCTACAGCAGTTCAGCCCCGCCCTGGACATCCCGTTCAAGGCTATTTCTTTCACCGGCGAGGAGGAATTCTACCTTCTGATCCTGCCATTGATCTATTGGTGCCTGAACCGTGCGCTGGGCGCGCGCCTGACGGTGCTTGTCATGTTCTCTTCCTACGTCAGCGGTCTGGCCAAATTGCTGTTCAACCAGGCCCGCCCATTCCACTACGATGCGCGTGTGCAGAAGCTGACTGCTGTGCTCGGCAATGGCTTCCCCAGCCTGCACACACAGAACTCTGTGACCGGCTGGGGCTACCTGGCGGTGCAGGCGCGCCAGCGTTGGCTGATCATTGTCGCTGCCCTGCTGATTGTCCTTGTTCCTCTGTCGCGGCTCTACCTGGGCGTGCACTTCCCCACCGATCTGCTTGGCGGCTACTTCATCGGCGCCATCTTGCTTGTCCTCTATGTCTGGCTCGAACCGCGGGCAGAAACCTGGCTGGCGCAGAAAGGTGTGCGCTGGCAACTTGGCCTGGCCATCGCCGTCCCGCTTGTGTTGCTCCTGGCGCTGCCCAGCGCCGATGAGATCAGCGTGACCTCGCTGGCAATGCTCATGGGCGCGCTGATCGGCTTCGCGCTCGAGCGCCGTTGGGTCGGCTTCGAGTCCGGCGGGGCCTGGCAGACGCAGATCGGGCGCTACGTCCTGGGTGTGGTGGTGGTGGTCATCCTGCGCTTCGGTCTCAAAGCCGCTTTCGCCGGGCTTGAGCCGGAAATAGCCTTCCGCGTCATTCGCTACGCCGTCATGGGGCTGTGGTTCGCCGCTGGCGCGCCGTGGCTATTCGTCAGGCTGCGATTAGCGCCGGCCAGCAAACGTGCTTGAGTCGCCGGAGGCATCGCCGGCATTGGAGGAGCGGTGCTTACGGAAGCGCAAGCGCACACCATTTGGTCATGACATCGCCTCTTGTTTCGATCGTCATCGTCAACTGGAACGGCCAGCATTTGCTGGAGACGTGTCTGCCGGCCGCTCTTGCCCAGACCTACCCCGACTTCGATGTCATCGTTGTGGACAACGGCTCACACGATGGCTCGGCCGGGTGGATTGCCGCGCACTATGCGCAGGTGCGCCTGATCTGCAACACAGCAAACGCGGGCTTCGCCGCCGCCAACAACCAGGCCTTCGCCGCATCATCCGCCCCCTACCTGGCCCTGCTCAACAGCGACGCCGCCCCTGAGCCCAACTGGCTTACCGAGATGGTGCAGGCCATGGAGAGCGATGAGCGCGTGGGCGCCTGTGCGCCGAGAATCCTGCGCTGGGATGACCACGGCGTCATCGACTCGCTTGGCCTGGCAATTGATCGCTCGGGCACGGCCTGGGAGTGGCAGAGCGGGCAGCGCGCCGATCAGAACGCATTGCCTGCCATGCGCGAGGTGTTTGGCGCGAGCGGCGCAGCCTGCCTCTTGCGGCGCGCCATGCTCGATGACATCGGTGCATTCGACGCAGCCTTCTTCGCCTATTTGGAAGACGCCGATCTGGCCTGGCGGGCGCGGCTGGCTGGCTGGCGCTGCCTCTATGTACCGGCAGCCATCGTCTACCATCGCCACTCGGCCAGCAGCGGCGAGGGGTCGCCGTTCAAGGGCTACCATCTGGGCCGCAATAAGTGGTGGATGATCATTAAGAACTATCCCTGGCCCGACGTCCTGTTGAATCTGCCGCTCATTGTGGGGCGTGATCTGCTTGCCGTCGCCTGTCACCTGCTCGTCCGCCGCGACATTCACCCCCTGCGCGGCCGGCTGGCGGCGCTGCGCGGCGTTGGCCGTGCTCTGCGCCAGCGCAGGACAGTGCAGCAGCGCGCCACTGCCGCGGGAAAGCGCGCCGCGCGGCGTCTGCGTCGCCCCATAAGCCTGTGAGATATCCACCGTTCTCTCACGCAACTATTTCGCCCCCGGTGACGTCTATTATGATGAAAGGAGGCCGACAATGAAACGATCCCTCCTGCATCTCTGCGCGATCGTCATTCTCGCGGCCGTTATGCCGGCCAGCCTGGCGCTCGCTGCGCCCGGTGACGTGGCCGACCCGGTGCGCTTCCCTGCCGCCACCCTCGCCGAGCCGGGCGGGCGCGTGCTCCTCTACTTCGAGGTGAGGAACATCAGTACAGGCGCCTGGGCGCCGGGCAGCGTCACGCTCAAGAACGTCAGAAGCCCGCTGGGAGCGCAGCCCGAACGCAGCCTGAGCCGTAGCGTGCTGCCCAATGAGACGGCCTACTGGGACTTCGAGGTCAGCGCGCCCACTCTGCCCGGTGTCTACGAGAGCGCCTGGCAGATCGTGCGCGGCGGCGCTGCGATCAGCCCGCGCATGTCGTGCTACGTCATCGTCGTGCCCAAAGAGGCGCAGGTGCTGCGCGGCCAGATTCAGAAGCTGATTGACGACTTCAACAGCCAATACGGCCAGGAGGTGGAGCAACTGATCCGCCAGATACGCGAGCTGCTGGCGCGCGAGGGCAAGGGCGTGATCGAGAAACTGATCGAGACACGCTGCGGGCTGGCGTCGGGGATGCTGGCCATAGAGGCAGTGCTCTTCACAACCCGCCGGCGCAGATTGCCGTAAAACGTCTTGACAGGTTTCTGCATCCCTGCTATAATGCGCGTGTTCGTTCGGGGGAGATCGCATAGTGGTCGAGTGCGGCCGCCTGCTAAGTGGCTATAGGGGCTTTTAACACCTCTATCGAGGGTTCGAATCCCTCTCTCCCCGCCATGTAAGGTCCACGTGCCCCAGTAGCTCAGGGGATTAGAGCGCAGCGCTGCGGACGCTGAGGCCACAGGTTCGAATCCTGTCTGGGGTACCATCTGCACATCAACGCCCTGCTCATACGAGAGCGGGGTTTTTCTGTTGTGGGCGCGAGAATGAGAGTCAAGGGGAACCTGCAACGGCGTGGCTCCAGGTTGCAGCATAACTGGACGGAAAGCGCCGGGCGTGATACAATGACAGTGGGCAACAGATACGCTTGAGATGCTGAGGCGAAACGGGTAGAGGAGATACCGTATGGCCGGTGAGAACGTCATCTTCCGCGTGCACGCAATCCAGCGCATGTTCCAGCGCCATATTGACGAACCGGACGTGCGCGACGTTCTGGAAACGGGGGAAGTCATCGAAGACTACCCTGACGACACGCCTTATCCCAGCCAATTGATCCTGGGATGGGCAGGCGCCCGTCCAGTTCATGTAGTTGTAGCCCGTAACCGCAAGGACCGAGAAGTCATTGTTATCACAGTGTATGTACCAGACCCTAAGCTTTGGGAACCAGGGTACCGGAGGAGAAGACAATGACCTGCGTGATCTGCAAACAAGTCGAAATTGAGCCAGGGGTCGTTACAGTGACCCTGGACAGACCTGGCTTCACCTTCGTCGTCAAGAACGTGCCTGCGCGCGTGTGCCCGAATTGCGGCGAGGAGTACGTTGACGCGACCGTAACGGCACAACTATTGCGCTCGGCCGACGCTACGGCTCGCGCCGGTGCGCAAGTGGATGTGCGCGAGTACGTGGCAGCGTAGACCTGCGCCACCCGGCAAACGGGCGTCGAGCAGGAGACGTAAAGGATGTGACAGTCATGGCAACAGACAAACTGGAAATGCTAATCAAGCAGTCGAGCACACTGACCGTGGATGAGCAGTTGCGCCTCGCTGCGTATCTCGTCGAGCAGGCACGCCAGGGATATGCTCCCGCGCCACGCCGGAAATGGCGGGAAATTCGCGGGATTGCTCCCTATCCGCTCGTCGGTGAGGACGCGCAGACATGGGTTACCCGCACACGGCGCGAGGGTGATGAAGAGCGCGAACGTCAGTTGAGGCGGAACATAGTGCATGGAGACCGCCCTGCCGACGCTGACATGCCCGGCTTCTGCACACCAACGCCCTGCTGATATATGAGCATGGTTTTCTGTTTATGCCGGTGCAAATGTCCACCGCCCCGTCTCCCCGTCCGTGTGCGTCCGTGCCATCCGTGCCGAATCCGTGGTCAGCCTTCCGTGTCATCCGCGTTGCCAATCCGTTGCCAGCCCTTGCATCCCTTCCCCCTTGCTGATATAATGTCCCTGCAAAACCCTATGCCATCGCCTTTTCCTTCGCGGCCTCTATCCATCGCTTCTCAAGTGAACGAGGTAACGATATGCCACGACGTGTCACCATGCCACTCAACGACTGGGCCAACCTTGGCGAGATCGATACTCTTGCCGCCATCCGCGACGCTCTGTTGCCGAAGCTGCTGAGCGGGTCCCTGCCAGTGCCCTTTGCCGCTGGCGAGGAGTCCATTCCGTGATCATACCAAAGGGCAGCCATCTGTTCCACGGCGATCCCATCCTGGCTCTGCTATCACAGGTCGAAACAAAGCTGAACCACGAAATCGACACAGTGTCCACCGATAGCTTGCTGCGCGTCTCCATCGACGATCGGGCCGAGGAGTTGGCCGGCAGGTACAAGCTAGACGTCCCGGTGTTGTCGCGCGACAACATCTACCAAGACGCGCCGAAAGAAGTGCAGGTGAACGGCCTCTTCAGATCGAAGCTGCCGGTGCGTACCTTGGAGATGCCGCATGTTGCCGGGACAGAAGTGACCATCCATGCGCCGTTCACAGGCGATCCGACTCTGTTCACCTACCAGCCGAATGTAATCTTCATGCTGCTAGCCCATGCAGACGTCGTCGGCCATGAGGTGCGTCTTGTCTACCACGTCACGGATCACGACACGGCAGCCCTCAAAGCCCAGGTAGACAACGATCTAGCTCTCGTGACATCTAACCTCGATGCGCTGCGCACCGATGTCGAAGACTTCAACGGGTCACTGAAGGACAGGGCACGCAAGCGCATCGACGCCCGGCGCGAACGCCTCCTCAAAGACAATATCCTGGTCGCCAGCCTCGGCTTTCCGTTGAAACGGCGCTCGGATGCCCCACCCACGTTTGTTGCTCCCGTGACCCGTCGCCCCTCTCCCGTGGTCCGTCCCAAGGTGGAAGGCGGACCCCGTCCAAATGAGTGGACCCTCTCCTCTGATGAGTACGAGAACATTCTCTCCATAATCAGCAGCATGGTGCATGTGATCGAGCGCAGCCCCGACGCGTTCCGCAATATCAAAGAGGAGGACCTGCGCACGCACTTTTTGGTGCAACTGAATGGGCAGTACGAAGGGCAAGCAACTGGTGAGACCTTCAACTTCTCAGGGAAAACCGACATCCTCATCCACGCCGAAGGCAAGAACATCTTCATAGCCGAGTGCAAGTTCTGGGACGGGCAGAAGTCGCTGGCCGATGCCATTGACCAACTCCTGGGCTACACTTGCTGGAGAGACACCAAGACAGCAATATTGCTGTTCAACCGCAATAGAGACTTGACATCAGTGCTGAAACAGATTCCAGACATCGTGAAGGGTCACGCAAACTTTCGTCGTCAACTGCCGAATCGGTCGGCAACACACTTCTGTTTTGAACTGCACCATAGAGATGACCGGGAACGCGAGTTGCGGCTAGCAATCATGGTGTTTGAGGTTCCCAGCTAGCGTCCTCCGCAGTCGCCGAACCGTTGCTTGAGTCCGCCATCCTTTCATAGCTCCATGACCTTAACTGTGCCGTCCTCGCCGGCGACATCCCCGCCCCCGGGTCGCCCCCTCGCCCTCCTCCGCTCGGCCAGCGTGACTCCCCCCCAAAAGCTTGACACACTACGCTATAATGTGAGGTGCACGCATGTAAGACAACCGCAGCTGGCCCATCCAAGGAGACCCTTATGTCAACTCTTCAACACGACTTCTTCACCGAGACCGAGAAGATGCCTGCCCTATTCCTCGGCCACGGCAGCCCCATGAATGCCATCGAAGAAAACGAATTCAGCCTTGCCTGGCGTGAGATCGCCAAAGCCATCCCCCGCCCCAAGGCTGTCCTGTGCATCTCCGCCCACTGGGAGACGCGCGGCTCGCTTGTGACCGGTATGGACAGGCCCAAGACGATCCACGACTTCGGCGGCTTCCCGCCCGAGCTGTTCGCCAAGCAGTATCCCGCTCCCGGCTCGCCCGACCTGGCGCGCCTCATCCAGGAGATGTTCAGGGACATCACCATCGGCTTCGACCTCAACTGGGGGCTTGACCACGGCACGTGGTCAGTCTTGTGCAACCTCTTCCCCCAGGCCGACATTCCTGTCGTGCAGTTGAGCCTGGACCGCCTCAAGTCGCCCGCCGACCATTATGCCCTGGCGCAAGCCCTGCAGCCGCTGCGCACACGCGGCATCCTGATCCTTGGCAGCGGCAACATCGTGCACAACTTGCGCCTGGTGCGCTGGGAAGACATCGCCTATGACTGGGCCATTGAGTTCGACGCGCGGGTGAAGTATCTCATCACCCACGGCGACCTTCAGACCCTCATCGACTACGAACACATGGGCACCAGCGCCAACCTGTCCATCCCGACCAGGGAACACTACCTGCCCCTGCTCTACATTCTGGGGCTGCAAGGAGCAGGCGAAGCGGTGCAGTTCTACTGCGAGAAGGTCAGTTACGCCGCGCTGTCCATGCGCTGCGTGCAGATCGGCTAGC
>CAYOEZ010000041.1:0-25749 GCA_964402955.1 uncultured Ktedonobacterales bacterium
CCGCCCGCAATCGCCGGCAGACCTCCAGGCCATCGAGGCCAGGAAGCATAACATCAAGCACGACCACATCAGGCAGACGATCGCGCGCGATGACCAGCGCCTCTTCGCCATCGGCAGCCAGGTCAACATCATAGCCGGCGAATGATAGCCCGCGCCGCATCAGGCTGAGCATTTTGGGATCATCATCAACGACCAGAACCCGTTGAGGAGGCATGGCTCCTACTCCCCCAGCCCGTGCACCCACAGCAACGCCGCATGCACGCGTTCATATAGCTTCCTGTCCCCGGTCCAGAACTCACAACCCTCGGCCTCAGCGACAGCCAAATAGTGCGCATCGTACGGCGCAGGCAAGCCAAGCCGCAGCGCAAGCATGTACACCCGCTCGTGATCCGGCGTCAGCAGCGTCACTGGGAAACGCAAGAACTGCGCCAGCGTCGGCAATCCCTCTTCCGGCTGCACGCGTCCCCGCCCCACCGCCTCGAAAACGATAGACACCGCCTCATAGCGCCACAGGTCAGGCGCAATCAGGGTGTCGCCGCGGCGAAGCCACCCTTCAGCCAGGGCCTGAGCCTGCGCTGATCGCTCCTCAGGAAGCAAGACCGCGGCCACCAGGCTCGCGTCAACACAGACTCTCATTCAAGTCCCTCTGCGCGAGCCTCGCGCAAGAGATCAGCGGCAGGAGGCAACGCTTGCCCGCCCAGCTTGTCGAGCCACCAGGCACGCAGCTTGCGCGCCTCGGCGAAGTACTCATCGATCTCTTTCTGCCGGTTTTTCTGAGCGGCTTCGGTCTCCATTGTTTCCAACCGCGCCAGATCAGCAACGCTGACAATTGCCGCCATGGGCTTTCCCCGCCGTTCCACCAGAACCCGCTGCTTCGTGTAGGCGACAGTCTCCATCAACTCGCTGAACTTGTTCTTCGCTTCCAGTGCGCCTATCCTGATTGTCATGAGCCCCTCCAACTGGCTGTAACAGCCAGTTCAATCATAGCACACGGAGCGAACCACGTCAAGCCCAGAGCAGATAGGCCCAGAGCGCATAAGCAATGACGCTGCCCACGACCGAGCAGAGGAAGTTCACCCACTCGTTGTCGAGCCAGGCCCAGCCGTGTATCAAACGCGTGCGCTCGCCGCAGGTATGGATGCGCTTCTCTGTTTCCTTCTGGTCGCGCTCACACCAGTAGATGCCCTGCACGGTCGCCCCCAACAGGCTATCAACCAGCGCCCCGCCCAGCCCACCGGCCAGGCCGACCACGGGCAGCCACAGTAGTCGCTCCACAGGCAGCGCCCCATCCAGATGGCTAAGCAAGGCCGCCAGGCAGCCGATGAACAGCGCGCCGCCCGCCGCCGCCGCCGTTCCCCACAGCGAGATCGCGCCAGATGTTCCAACCACCGCCGGTTTGAGGCTCGTGATGAGGCGCGGGGGATGTGGACTCAGCACGCCAAGCTCGGTAGCCCAGGTATCTGCATTGACGGCCGCCATGGCGCCCACAAACGCCGCAAAGAGCGGCCAGCGCTCGGGCGACAGCGCGGCGAGGACGGCAATGAACGCTCCCCAGCCGCCGTTGGCCAACGCCTGGCTCAGGTCGCGCCGGCCCGTCTTGGCAAACGTCTCGGCCAGCCCCGACTTGCGCGCCTTGCGGAAATGCGACAACCCGCTCGACGAGACGAAGAAGGCGATGAGCAGCAGACCCCACGCCCAACCGCCCAGGCCAAAGATGAGCGTTCCGGTAACGATGGCGCCCGCTACCCCGCTCGGAGACAGTGATTGCGCACGAAAGGCAACGGAGGCGATCAGCAGACTCAAAACAAAACCCAGGACGACGTTGGTCAGGTTAGCGGTCACGGTTGGCGTCCTTCTTGCGTTTTCGCCAGGCATGGTCTATACTTGCACCTGCCCGTCCCGGTCACTGCGCCGGCGCTGTGGGCGGCGGGGGTGTTCCCTGCTGTGTTTGCAGAATCTGAGCGACGACAGCCTCAATTTCACGACGACGCGAATCTTGTTCGGCCTGCTTCCTGCCGCTACGCACGTCATCGAGGCGGCGGTTGATCTCCTCAGCCACCGCTGTGGGATGCTCAACCGTTTTGAACAGGAAGTTTTCAGCCTTGCCTGCCGTTTCGACAAACACATCACCCATGTCAAGCAACTTCGAGCCGAAGTTCGGTACATTCACCGTGACGTTCTGAATCTGCTCCAGAAGCGCCTCGCGGCGGTCTTCCTTGATCAGAGGAATGCGCACGATATCGATGATGCGATTAGCGGTCAGGATATAGACATCGTTGACCCAGTTGACATACTGATAGAGAAGGACAGGCAGCAGCAAGATCAGCGCCAGCATTGGTACGAGCCAATTCAGCACAGCCGACGCCACAAGCGCAGCCATGATCAGGACAGTCGTAAAGCCAACAGCCTGCACCAGGATATACCAGTGCTTGTGGTAGAGGATACTGCCGTCAGGTTTCGTCTGCGGAGCAAAGGGAAAGATCATGTTCAGCACGTCGCTCAGACGGTTGATTAGCGGCGGCTCCTGCTCCGGCGGCATGGGAATGCCACGAAGCTGAAACAGAAGGCGCTGAATGGAGCGCGGCTCATGGACGTTATCGAACTCGATCTTGCCGACCTGTGCGGCGGTCTCAATCACCACTGTGCCATAGTTCATTAGATTTGCCAGAGGATCAGGTAGAACCACCGCCACATTCTGTATCTGCTGGATGCCTGCAGAGATAACATTCTGGCTGATCCAAAAACGCTGCTCCGAGCGGATCACGCGCCTGGTCGTAATGTGGAATGAGTCGTTGCTCCAATCGTAGATGGTCAGGCCAATCCACCCCGCCATAGGCAAGGCCAGAATGAGAAGCGCAATGAGCGAGGTCCGCACGAGAGCAGATGCCTGCGCGGGGTCACTGCCAAAGCCAAGGAGAGCCACGAGGATGATCACAATGGGTACCAGCAGCACGGCGCACGGCGGCAGAATACGCCAGAAGACGACAATGCCATGTCGCCGCAGGTCACGCACGACGGTTTCTTCTGCTTCCAGCCTCACCGGCACGGATCGCTGAAACATAATGATCACGCCTCCATCGCGTTCTATTTTACCACAGATACAACAACAAAGAAAGCCAGTCGTGTTGCTCTGGCTCCTGGCGCTGGCCGGGCTAATTCTCTATGCCGCGTTCACAGCCCACCTTAGCCTCTTGGCCCTCGCTGATCCCTATCAACTAGACTACGGCGAGGGCTTAGTGTTGCACCAGGCGCAGCTGCTGGCTCAGGGACAGAGCATCTACAAGGGTATCGACAGCTATCCCTATATCTTTTCCAACTACCCTCCCCTCTTTCAGTCCCTCGTCAGCCCGCTGGCGTCGCTGCTCGGCCCGTCGTTCCTGCCTGGCCGTTTGCTTACCATCCTCGCGACCTGTGGTCTTGCGCTGATCCTCTATTCTATCGTGCGGCGCTGCGGCGGCCGCACCTTGCCGGCTGCCATCGCCAGCTTGCTTTTCGTGGGCTCGCCCTACATCTACCACTGGGCGCCGCTCTTCCGCATCGACCTGCCCGCACTCTTGCTGAGCACGTTGGGCATTCTTGTCCTCTGGAGAGCGACGAGAGCCTGCCCCGCTGTATCGGGCACTCCTGTCGTCGCAACGCCGCGACGACAGGAGTCGTCGCTCTCCACACCGCGACCGCAATCCATCTATCTCGCTGCGTTGCTCTTCGTCCTCAGCCTCTACACTAAGCAATCTTATATCGCCGCTCCTGCCGCGGGCATTTTGTTCCTGGCGCTGCGCAACCGTAAGGAAGCGGCCCGTTTGCTGTTGTCCATGGTGGTATTCGGCCTCGTTCCCTTCGCCGTCATTCAGGTCATCACAAACGGCGCCTTCGCCTTTGGTCTCTTCACCGCCAACGTGAACACCTTCAGCCTTGCCTTGCTCGCCGGCCAGGTGTGCGATTTCGTCGCTACCTTTGCCGTCATCATTGCCCTCGCAGCAGCCGCGGCGTGGCCCGCCATTGCCCGCTCTCTCCGTCTTCCCGGCCCCCCCTCCCCCCATCTCTCCCTCTCCCTTCTCGACTGCTATCTGATGGCTGCGCTGGCGACGATCCTGCTGGCGGGGAAAGTAGGAGCATGGGAAAACTATTTCTTCGAAGCTCTTTTCATGCTCTGCGTTTACGCCGGACTGGGTATCGAGCGCCTCCTGAACGACAAGAACGCCGCCGTGCGCCTGTTTCTGCCGCTCTGCGTGATCGCCCAACTGACGCTGATGTGGCACGATCCGGGCATCGGGGTCAGAGTGGTACGCGAGGATGTCGAGGCCAACCGTGCCCTGGCGCCGCTGATTGCCCGCCAAGACGGCATGATTCTGTCCGAAGACCTGGGGCTTCTACTCGTCAACAACAAAGAGATACCCTATTTCTCCTTCCAATACGCACAGCTTGCCGAGATGGGCCGCTGGGATCAGAAGTGGGAGCTAGACAACCTGCGCGACGGGTTTTTCTCTCTGGTGATCCTGGAGAAGGGCACACGCGAAGACCCGGACAAATACCAACGCTTCACGCGCCAGGTGCTCTCAGCCGTCGATACGGAGTACGGGTTGGCAGGCGAGGTGGGCAAATATCGTGTTTACTCGCCGCTGCCCATGCTGCGCCCGATGGACGTTAACTTTGGGGGGCAGATCGCACTGCTGGGCTACCGGCTGGACGCGCCTGCGCCGCAAACGGGCCGGATAACCATACCAGCCCCCGTCGCCGCCTTGCCTGTGCTCAATCCCTACCCGGCGAAGCTACGCCTGACATTACTCTGGCAAGCTCGCGCTGCGCTGGCGAAAAGCTACAAAGTCTTTGTGCACCTGGAGGACGCAGATGGTGTGCGGCGCGCCCAGAGCGACGCCGTGCCCTTCTTCGGCCTCTACCCGACGCAACGCTGGGCCGAGGGCGAGATCGTGCGCGACTACGTCGACATCGCGCTGCCTCCGGGCCTGGCCCCCGGGCGCTACAGCGTGCGTTTGGGCCTCTATGACCCGGCCAGCGGCCAACGATTGGCTCTGGCCGGCGGCGATAGCCTCTACCTGGCATCGCTGTGGCTGGGACAGCCTGCGCCCGTCGCGCCGCCAACGACCGGCGCCGCCTTCAGCTTTAGCGGCGGTATCACCCTGACCGGCTACGACCTGCCCGTGGCGCGCCTCGCTGCGGGTATGCCATTGACGGTCACCCTGCACTGGCAGACGAGCCAATACATCGATCGCAACTACACTGTCTTTGTCCACTTGGCCGCAGCGTCTGGTCCACCGCTGGCGCAAACCGATAGCCCCCCGCAGCAAGGCGCGTTGCCGACATCGGTCTGGAACCCGGGCGAAGAGATCAGCGACGTTCACACTCTATCTATCGCACGCGATCTGCCCGCGGGCGTCTATCGCCTGCTTGTGGGGCTATACGACCCGACGACAGCGCGGCGCGTGCCTCTGGCAGGCGGCGCAGATAGCGCGGTGCTGGGGGATATCCAGATCGTGCGCTGAAAGACATGGGTGGCGCAGTGACGTCCGTGAACAAGAACAAACGCCGCAGAAAGCCCACGTTGGGGCTATCCTCCGGCGTTGCTTAACGATCACTCATGTAGCGCTACGCTGCTAGACAAACAGGGAAGCAAGAAGCGAGAGCAGGTCCCGCTTGCGCGGCTCCTCGGTGTCCGTTGTCGAATCGTCGCTTGTGCGCTTTGACGAATAAGATGCACGTAGCTCGCGCACCTTGTCGTTGTATGCTTGGCCTGGGAATGCCAGGTCTTCGTAACTGTACCCCATTTTCCTTTTCCTCTTGTGACGGTCAGGGTTCATCATGTGTGCGACTGGGCCTTTCTCATGCCTGACTCAGTATGTTGTCCCGCCGTAGTATTCGTTACTAAACGCATTATATACGGTGTATGTTAACAAATTGTGAACAAGTCGTAACACTCTCGTTAAGGATTGGCTGCAGGGAGCAAAGCGCGTGCCACATTGCCCGTGAATGAGCGTCGTCTTTCTTGATTGTGTAGGGCGCGGCCTCTTCCGCGCCAGAATGGGGGCCGTCTGGCCGCCTAGACGGCGCAAGGGAGCGCCTTACTGCACAGTTTGGCCAAGCCGGCGCTGTCTCCAGAAAAGATGACGCTGACACATTGCCCGAATTGCCCTTGACTTTCGCAATCGCCTGTGCTATATTGTGGGCGAACTGAATACGAGAACAGACTAGGAACAGGACAAGTACCCGTCAGGGATGGCTCAGAGAGTCGGCGCCTGGTGCGAGCCGATGCCATGACCAGCGGCGAATGGCCCTGGGAGTCGCGACCCGAACGGCTGGCGACAGCCAAGTAGGAATCGCCGGAGCAGCCACCGTTATCACGGCGTCAGGTATCATGGACGGCCAATGTCGGCCTCCCGTACCTGTCAAAGAGTCCGAGCTATGACAGCTCGGGAATTTAGGGTGGCACCACGAGAAATCGAAAGCCCCTCGTCCCTTATTGATCTTCTAAGGACGTGGGGCTTTCCTATTTCTGGGCGCTAGCCGCCCTACATTCCGTAAGGAGGAACAACGTGGACACGACCAAGATCCTTCTCGAAGAGAACGAGATCCCGACCAGTTGGTACAACATCGTTCCTGATCTGCCCGTCCCGCTGCCGCCGGTACTGCACCCGGGCACCGGCAAGCCCATCGGACCGGCTGACCTGGCCCCCCTCTTCCCCATGGCGCTGATCATGCAAGAGGTCAGCTCGGAACGCTACATCGAGATTCCCGATGAGGTGCGCTCTCTCTACACGATCTACCGCCCATCGCCGCTCATCCGCGCCCACCGGCTGGAAAAAGCGCTGGATACGCCGGCGCACATCTACTTCAAGTACGAGGGCGTCTCGCCAGTCGGCAGCCACAAGGCGAACACCTCCATTGCCCAGGTCTACTTCAACAAGAAGGAAGGCGTCAAGCGCATTGCCACGGAGACCGGCGCCGGCCAGTGGGGATCGGCCGTCTCGATGGCCTGCAACTACTTTGGCATGGAGTGCAAGGTCTACATGGTGAAGGTCAGCTACAACCAGAAACCCTATCGCCGCATCATGATGGAGAGCTTCGGCGCCACCTGTGTCGCCAGCCCTAGCCCGGACACAAACACCGGCCGCGCGGCTCTGGCTAAGGACCCCAACTCGGACGGCAGTCTTGGCCTGGCCATCAGTGAGGCAGTGGAGGACGCGGCCACGCGCGACGATACCAAGTATTCGCTTGGCTCGGTGCTCAACCACGTGCTCCTGCACCAGACCGTGATCGGTCAGGAAGCAATCAAGCAGATGGAAAAGGCCGGCGAGTACCCCGATGTCGTCATCGGCTGCGTCGGCGGCGGCAGCAACTTTGCCGGCATCGCCTTCCCGTTCATCCGCGAAAAGATGCGGGGCAAGAAGATCCGCTTCGTCGCCGTTGAGCCGCAGTCGTGCCCGACGTTGACGCGTGGCGTGTACGCCTTTGACTATGGCGACACGGCGCAGTTGGCGCCGGTTGTCAAGATGTATACACTGGGCCACAACTTCATGCCCCCCGGCATTCACGCCGGCGGCCTGCGCTATCATGGCATGTCGCCTCTGATCAGCCTTCTTTACGATCAGAAGATCATCGAGGCCGTCGCCGTGCACCAGACTCCCGTGTTTGCCGCGGCTATGCAGTTCATCCGCAGCGAGGGCATCATCCCGGCGCCGGAATCCGCACATGCCATCCGTGTGGCCATCGACGAAGCCCTGCGCTGCAAGAAGGAAGGCCGCAAAGAGACGATCCTGTTCAACCTGAGCGGTCATGGCCACTTTGACATGGCTGCCTATGACCAGTACCTGCACGGCAAACTCACGGACTTTGCCTACCCCGCTGAGAAAGTGGCCGAGGCGCTTAAGGATTTGCCCAAGGTGAGCGCCTAGAGCATCGCCTGACACCACCCTCACCCCACCCCTGCAAGCGAGAGGGGCAGGGTGAGGGTGGATGCCCTGCATCGTCGTGTCTCCGGGTGAGCGTCATCTTTCTTGATCGTGTAGGGCGCGGTCTCTCCCGCGCCAGAATGGGGAGTGTCTTGCCGCCTGGACGGCGCAAGGGAGCGCCTTGCTACACGGATTTGGAAGGCAGGCGCTGTCTTCAGAAACGATGACGCTCACCCGGCGTCGAGCGATTCCAAATATGAACGAGCAGACCGTTGGCTCGTCATTGCGAGTGCTGTTTACGAAGCAATCTCAGCGTTGCGCAGGGGGATTGCTTCGCAAAGAACGCTCGCAATGACGGGCGTTCCGCCATATTTGGAAGTGCTGCCCCGTGTCTCCCCACGCTTGATCATGTGCTGCAACTATGGTATAACTGTCCTATATCGCCAACATCCAGGACTGCGCAACCCGCAGCAACCGCCCAACGTACGTGTTGTCCATGGACACTGGCTACCTGTAGGGAGGAAATGAATGCCCGAGACAAAGAAACGTCTCCTGACCGGAGATCGGCCGACCGGCAAGCTGCACATCGGCCATTATGTCGGCTCACTCAAGAACCGGCTGCGCCTGCAAGACGAATACGATTGTTTCTTTCTGATTGCTGATTACCACATGTTGACGACGCACTACGATCACATCGGCGACGTCAAGCAGAGCATTCACGAGCTGGTGCTCGACTACCTGGCCGTGGGCATAGACCCGCAGCGCAGCACCATCTACCTGCAATCGCTTGTCCCCGAAGTGACCGAGCTGATGCTGCTCTTCACTATGCTTGTGACCGTCCCGCGCCTGCAGCGCGTCCCCACACTCAAAGACAAAGTGCGCGAGATGCACGCCGACGCCGCCTCGCTGGGCCTGCTGTCCTACCCGGTGCTGCAGGCTGCCGATATTCTGATGGTGCGTTCCAGCCTTGTGCCCGTCGGCAAGGATCAGGCCTCGCATGTGGAAGTGACACGCGAGCTGGCGACCCGCTTCAACATGCTCTATGGCAACGTCTTCCCCGTTCCCGATACGCTGATCGGCGAGGTGCCAACGCTGGTCGGACTCGACGGCAAGGCCAAGATGTCAAAGAGCCTGGGCAACGTCATCAACCTGTCTGACGATGAGAAAGCTGTCAACAAAGCCGTCATGTCGATGTATACCGACCCGACCCGCATTCACCCCACCGACCCCGGCCACGTTGAAGGCAACCCGGTCTTCATCTACCATGATGCTTTCAACCCCAACAAGGCCGAGGTCGACGATTTCAAGGCGCGCTACGTCAAGGGCGCCGTCGGCGACGTCGAAGTGAAGAAGCGCCTGGCGGTGTGTCTGAACGAATTCCTGTCCCCCATTCGCGAGCGCCGCGCGACGTTCGCCCAGACGCCCGGATTGGTTGAGGACATTCTCCACGAAGGCAGCCGCAAGGCCAAAGCCGAAGCGATCGAAACGCTGCGCAGGGCCAAGAGCGCCATGGGCATGCTCTATTACCAGTAGACGACGACTTTCTGTCAGCGCATCTGCCACGGTCAGCCGGTGATCACCCGCTGTGGATGCGCTGATTGTCTGCAGGAGCAGAAGGAGCACAAGGTGACCGACGTCGCGGAGACGCGTGGGGTACCCCTCCCGCCGTGGACTGTTCGCGACCTGGTCAAGGCGGGTCTTCTGTGTGTCGTCTTTGCCCTCGGCGCAGTTGCTGTCTTGCTGGCTGCCGGTCTGGCGCTGCGCTTTGCCGGCATCCGGCTCACGCAGAGCAGCGCGCTGGTCGTGGTCACGCTGGTGGTGATCCAAAATGCCAGCTTTCTGGTGGGGGTGTGGGCTTTCGGCCCGCGCAAGTATCACGTAGGGCTCGATCGCCTCGGTCTGCGCCCCTACGTCGCCGGCGTGGGGTGCGCACTGGCCGCTGGGGGGCTGCTCATTGCATTTGGTTTCAATGCCTTCTACAGCCTGATGCTGGGCGGTCTGGGCCATACAGTGGAACAGACGCCGGTCTTGCCGCTCTTTGGCGGGGGGTTGTTGGGCTTTGCCGTGGCGCTGTTCCTGGTTTCGTTCGTGGCGCCGTTCGTCGAGGAGATTCTCTTTCGTGGTTTTGTCTTTCCAGGGCTTGTGCGCCGCTTCGGCTTTGTTGCCGGCCTGTTAGTGAGCGCCGCCATCTTCGGCACAGCTCATCTCAGTGCAGATAGCTTTGTGCCGCTCTCGTTCTTCGGCATTGTGCTTGGCCTGCTCTATGGCGCCACCGGCTCCATCTTTCCCGGTATCGTTTTGCACTCTGTCAACAACAGCATCGCCTTGCTGGCGGCCTACTTCATCGAAACCGGCCTCCTCTCGCGCTAGGTAGCATCACTCACACCGCCACCAACCCCATCCGCATCGCCAGCACGACTGCCTCGGTGCGGCTCTGCGCCCCCAGCTTGCCCAGTACGGCATTGACATGAAACTTGACGGTGTGCTCGCTGATGGCCAGGCGCCGCGCAATCTCCTTGTTTGGCAATCCCTGCGCCAGCAGGCGCAATACATCGTGCTCGCGCGCCGTGAGCGCGACGTTGCCAGATGGCGCAACATGCGCCTCGGCGCTCCCAAGCGCGCCAAGCAGCGTTGGCCCGACAACATGGAGCCCCTGGGCGACAGCGCCCAACGCCGCCACAATCACATCTGTCTCGGCGTCACGCAGGAGAAGGCCGCTCACCCCGCTTCCCCATAGCCGCGCGGCAGAGGTCGTGTCGTGCACGAGCGCCACAATCTGCGCCCCGCTGGCGCGCAGATCGGCCACTCGTTCTGTGAGCGGCGCTGCCTCCCACCCCATATCCCACAGCACAATGTCGGGCCGGTACAGCTCAAGCACAGAAGGCAGGGCAGCGTCGCCGCCGATCTGGCCCACAACGACATAGCCCGCCTGACCGGTCAGCAGAGATGCCAGGCCGCTACGCTCCAACCGCTCTCCCACAACCAGAACGCGCGTCTCCATCGTTATGTCACCCGGGTCGCCCAGCGCCGCAACAGCGCCAGCGCAGCCATCAGTACAATCAGGCTGACCACCTGAACCGCACGCACATCCCCGACAAAGGCGCTGTCGCCGTGAAACGCCTCCAGAAACAGAACCTGTGCCGCGTAGAGTGCAACAAAGAGACCGAAGTGCGCCCCGTCGAAAGGCCGCGCCGTCCTGAGCACGAGCAGGCCGATCGCCGCGACAGCAAGCAGATGATAGATCTGCACAGGGTGGCGCAGAGCATCCCACTGCTCGATCGCCCAGGGCAGTGTCGTGGGCGCCCCGTAACTGCTGCCGCTTGCCAGATCGGCCAGCGCCAGACCGGCAGCGATGACGACCAGCCCCGGTACAAGAGCATCCAGGAACCGCCGGCTCGCCATACCTTTGCGCTGTGCAAAGGCAAGTCCGGTCAGGAGGGCGGCTACCAGCCCGGCCGCCGGGGACAGGCTGTCGGCCGTCAACGCGACAATGGATGTGAGATCGCTGCGGAAGGCGGGCCAGTTCGACAGCACAAATCCGGCGCGCGCCCCCAGCACACCGGCAAAGGCCGCCAGATAGCCGAGATTGTAGGCGTCGTCGCCGCTCAGCCCCAGGCGCGTGGCCGCCCGATGCGTCAGCTCGAGGGCGAGCATGAAGCTCGCCAGCAAAAGAAGCGGGCTTGTCTGCAGCGCGAGTGGGCCAATCTGGATAACCGGCAGCACCTAACGTCCCCCCGCCAGCAAGCGCTTGACGCGGGCCTCCAGCGACGCCTCACTCATCGCCCCCACGACGACATCACGGATGACGCCGTCGCGCCCCACAAAATACGACGTGGGCAGCGAGCGCAAGCGATAGAGTCCACCTGTGAAGCCCTCACGATCTAGCAGCACGGGGAAAGTCAGGCGCAGCCCGGCTGCAAATGAGCGCGCGTTGTTCTCATTGTCCTGGTTGGTGGCGTTGACGGCAAGAACCACAAATCCAGCATCACGGTACTTCTGATATACATTGTTGATGGCTGGCATCTCGCTGCGGCAGGGACCGCACCACGACGCCCACAGGTTAATGAGGACAGCATTACCGCGTTGCGCAGAAAGGGACATGGCCTTGCCGTCAAGCGTTTGCAGCATGAAGTCGGGGGCGATGAAGCCGGTCCTGGCGCCTGCCTGTAGCTGCGGCTCGGTCGCGCTGCCGCTGAGGCGAGAGCCGGCGATCCAGGCGACACTCAGAACGGCCACGAAGAAAACCAGCGTCAGCCACAGACGCAGGTCGGCAAAGGCTTTCGCCCACGATTGAGCAGAACTGGACGGATTGGCGTCATCCATTTGACTGGCCATTGTCTCCTCATTTCGGTCGCGTGGTCGCTGCCCTAGCCGCCCTGCGCCTTCGATGCGAGTTGCGTCCCGACGCGCAGCAGTGTTTCCCGCCGCACGGCAACGAGGGTGCTGATGATGGCCTTGAGCACAATATCACCGAAGATAATCGAAATCAACATGGACACAGGGAAGACCCCGCCAAAGGCAACAAGCGTAAACAAGACGGTGTCGATGGGGATGCTGACAGCGTTCGATCCCGCCACGCGCTGAATCCAGGGGCGTTTGATCAAACGCTGATAGACCTCGGTGTCTGCGAGTTCTGCCAGCACAATCGCGCCGAACGAGGCCAGGATAATGCGCCCGGACACGCCCAGCACAAGAGATTCCAGCACATTCAGCAGCGCCGCGACGCCAATCATCAGGTACACAGCCTTGCGGCCGTGATGATGCACCTTGTCACGCTGCGTGAAGGTGACGCCGAACGCCAACGTACCCACCGACACAAGACCAAAGATGGGCAATGGGATGAACCATGCAGCCGTGTAATTCGCCGCCAGGGTTGCGACAATGTAGATGAGCGCATCGATCATGAAACGTCCTTTCGGGGTTGTCGTGGCGGGCAAACAAAAGCCGTAGACCATCCGGCCTACGGTTCACAGGCGAAGATCGCCTCTGCCCCATTCATCGACGGCCCCATACTGAAGAATAGCATACATTCGTGTGCACATTCTACATGGCGGAGCGCATCCTGTCAAGTTGTCGCGCTGCGTGGATAAAGATGCCGTCGTTTGATGCGAGCATCGGCAGTGGTTAACAGCCAGTCCACCTTACGAGCAACCCGGCCCGATCTGTTGGCGGCGGAACTGAAGCGGTGAGGCTATCGGCGTACGCCGATCTGCTGGTCGTGTCTCGGCGTGATACCGACGGACATTCTTCACACCCCACCCGCGAAGTCGTAGCCGGTCTTCTTCTGCACCGCCGCGATCTGGGCAAAGGCCTGTTTCAGCAGCTCCCGCTGGATGTAGCCCAGTTTACCTGGATGGATGACGTTGCCGGGGTGGGCGTTGCCGGCGTGGGCGTTTTGAGCCGCCCGTCCATCCTCGTTTGGCGTGGCGGTCGCCTGGTTTTGCAGGCGCAACTGCATCAGAAAGTCATACGCGGCGACGATTTCATCGCGGCTGGCGGGGAGGATGACGTTCCTGTCGGTCAGCGCTTCGATCCGTTCGAGTGTGTGAGTCTGGCTGATCCGGTGGCGCAGAGCATAGAGTCGCGCAAAACTGACCATCGGCATCATCGCGTCTTTGAGGTTGATCTCCCCCGCGTGCTCGGTGGCGCCCCCGCCCAGGTAGATGTTGCCCAGCAGGCGGACGGGTGGCTTGAACATCATGGCATTCTGAGCGAAGAGATGGAAGAAGGCCGGCTCGTCCGCCAGGGCTGCGTGAATGGCGCGACGCAACTCATGGGCCAGGTCGGCGTCGCCATACACCGGGCGAAAATCAAAGAATATGCTCAGCGAGATGATTTCCTGCGGCTCGGGGGTGCGGATCCAGGCATCAAAGCCCGCTATCCAATCCGGCAACGAGCGGCACCAGCGGGGATTGCTGGCCATCACCGCGCCGCGGCAGGGAGGGTACCCGGCCAAACGTAAGCCGTCGCACACCCGCTTGCCCAGGCGCAGGAAATAGTCGCTCACCCGCGCCAGGTCGCTATCCTCCGTGGGTGCGAAGATGATGCCGTTGTCCTGGTCAGTGACGAGCGTCTGTTCCTGGCGACCCTGGCTGCCCATGGCGATGAAAGTGAAGGCGGCGGGCGGCGGGCCAAGCTCGTCGAGAGCCATCTGCACCAGCCGTTCGGTAGCCGCGTCGCAGACGGACGCCAGCATCCTGGTCACGCGCCGCGGGCGTGCACTGCTGTCCAGCAGGGTTTTGGCCAGCAATGGGGCCCGTTCGACGCAACGAGCGACCTCGGCAGGAGAGGCAGAGCGCGACACCTCGCGCGCCAGCACGATCGGGCCGTAGCGCTGGAACTGCACCAGATCCTTATTGTCGAGCACGCTGACAATCTGGCCGTTGCCATCCTCGACGGCAAGGTGGCGCACGCCGCGTTCCTCCATGCGCATCAACGCCTCGTAGATAAGCGCGTCTTCTGGGATTTTGCTCAGCGGCGCGCTCATGATGGTGTGGATGGGCATGCCAGGCAGGATGCTCTCCGCCAAGACCCGGGCGCGCAGGTCCTGGTCGGTGACGATGCCAATAATGACCGGAGCGGCATTGGTCGCCAGCGAGGCGTCGGCGCGCTCGCTGGAGACCAGCGCCGCGGTGACGTTGCGGGTCGTCATCAGGCGGGCCAGTTGGGCGATGCTGGTGTGCATGTCGCAGATGAGTGCATCGCGTCCCAGGCTGGCGATGGGTTCGTGAAGGAAGAGGAGCGAGGCCTGGTGTTTTTCGATCAGCACCTCGCGGCCCAGGTCCAGTTTGCGGGCCGCGGTCACATCTTCCAAAATGCCGTCAATGTACGCTGTGTGTGTCCTCTCATCGCGAACTAGCCGCGCGGAAAGGGACAAGAAGCGTGTGCCAGCCTCACTGGCTGCGATGTGGATGATGTGGCGGCTGATCTCGCTGCCGCCTTGCAGGGTCTGGAAGAGCGCTTCGAACTCGGCAGGCTCCGAGAAGAGGTCCGCCAGGGCTGGCTGGGGGCCAGCGATGTGGGCGACCAGCGCCCGCGCGGCCGGGTTCATTTCCAGGAGGGCGCCCCGCCGCGCTGCCCGGGCGCGGAAAATGCCCACGGGCGCTGTCTGTGCCGCATGAGAGATGTCCTCAGCGCCCACGGCCTCAAGCTGGCGGGCGATATCCCGCGCCAGGAGAATGGAACCGCGCTGTCCGGCAAAAACAATCGGGGAGACGGCCAGCAGGCATTCCAACAGGCGGCCGTCGGCGTGTTCCAGTACCCCCTCGATGGCGGCGCCTTCTGCAGGCTGCTCGCCGTTCGCCTGCTCGAAACGTTCCCAGACCGCCTGGTTGTCTACCGTGCGCGGCAGCAGGTCGGCCAGGTCCAGCAATTCCAACTGGCGCGCGGTGTAGCCGATCATACTGAGGAAAGTTGGGTTGGCGTAGCGACACCGCCCATCCAGGATCAGCAACGTGCCTTCGGTGGTGGCCTCGATCAGTGTGTGGTAGCGTGCGGCGGATTCGCCCAGGCTATCCACCACTTCCTGGCGCTCGCGCTCGATGCGCAGGCTTTGCTGCAGGACAAAGAGGAGCAGGAGCACCACGGCGCCAGATATGACCAGCGAGGTGTTGAAGATACCCCGTTCGATGCGGGCGATCTCGGCATTGACATCGTCAGTGTACATGCCGGTGCCGATCACCCATCCCCAGGGCGCGAAGCCCTTGACATACGACTCTTTGGGCGCCAGCCGCTGCGGGTCATCCTTCCACTGCCAGACGTAGGCGATGTAGCCCTCCCCCGATCGGCGCACCAGATTGGCGAACTCGACGAAGATAGGCGTGCCGCGCGGGTCGGTCAAATCGAGCAATTCCTGGCCGTTCAAATCGCTGCGGTAGGGGTGCATGATCATGCGCGGCTGCAGGTCTTGAATCCAGAAGTAGTCTTTGCCTTCCGGGCCGTAGCGCAGCGCCTCGACGCGTGCAATCGCCAGCGCCTGGGCTTCTTCGCGGCTGAGCAGGCCGCCGCGCTCGTCGCGCTCATACGAAGCCAGGATGCTCCAGGCCGACGTGGTCAACTCACGGATCATCTCACGCTTGCGTTCGAGCAGGGACTGCTCGAACGCTGGCAGGGTAATGCCCCAGATTGCAGCCAGCAGCAGCGCAATGGCGAACAGTGTGGGCAGGAAGATGCGCATGATGTACGAACGCCGTCGGAAGTGATGCGGTTTTCTGGAGGGTTGACCCCGGGCGGGGTGGGCGCTGGGGGAGGGGGCTTCCGACGCTGCATCTGCCGTAAACGTGGTTCCGAAGAAGACCGCCGCCCGAAACCGGATCCAGGCTTCACGGGGCATTTCGACCCCCCGGGCGTGATTGCTCGCGCCGTTGCTGGCGTGACAATCGGTCCCGGCTGAGACGAGCAAGTCATATTGTTCGGCCAGTTGACAAAGCTCCGCACATTGGAACTCGGAAAGAGCCGTATAGATAGCTTCGAGACCATCCACCCCCTGTGATTTCAGCTCCGCCACGTCGGCATCCAGCCGCGCTGGGTCGGATTCATACAGCAGTGGGTGCGCCCAGAACGCCTTTCCGCCAGCGCGATGCAACAGGGCAATCGCCGCGCCGATCTCCAGCCGGCCATCGGGCGCGGCGCTGACGGCGGGCAGTTCCTCGGCGCCGGTCGGGCGGTTGGCGCCGACTTTGCGCAGCGAGCCGGCGATGCTGTGCACTTCCAGGTTGCGCGCCTGGCGCAGGGAGAGGAGGGTGGCGATCAGGTCGGGATACTGCGGGTCGAAGCCGTAGCCGAGCAAGTGAGCTTCACGACCGGCAAACTGGGTGGTCAACTCCACACCGGGCAGAAACGCCACGCCGCGCTTCTTGAGCGCGTCTTGAAAGCGCGGCAGGCCTTCGAGGCTGTCGTGGTCGGTCAGCGCGGCGTAGCGCACCCCCGCCGCGGCCAGGTTCGCAGCCAGGGCTTCTGGTGTCTGTTCGCCATCGCTGAAGAGCGAGTGGCAGTGAAAATCGACAAGGATGGTCTTGTTCATCAGATATGCAGGGCGGAATGTCCGTACTGACACATTCCGCCCTTTCATTTGTCGCCTATGCTGCCTCGTGGTCTGCGCTTCCGTTCTTCTTGGCGGTCAGGAGCGAGACTACCACCAGGGTGATGAAGCTCAAGGGGATGGAGACGATCCCTGGGTTGTTGAGCGGGATGGGCGCGTCGAGCGGATTGCGGCCGTAGAGCGTATACAGCTCGGGCGACAAGGCGATCAGGCCCAATGAGGCGACGATCCCGACAACGATGGATGCGGCGATCCCTTTGGCCGTGGTACGCTTCCAGAACAACAGCATAGTGATGGCCGGCAGGTTGGCCGAAGCGGCCACCGCAAACGCCAACCCCACCAGGAAGGAGACGTTCATCCCCTTGAAGAGGATGCCGAGCAGAATCGCGATGCCGCCGATGATGAAGGCCGAGACCTTTCCCGCGCGCACTTTCTGGCGGTCATCCATCTTGATCTTCAGGTAGCGGTCGAGTAGGTCGTGGGCCACCGCGCCCGAGGCCGCCACGATCAGGCCGCTGACTGTACCGAGGACGGTGGCGAAGGCGATGGCCGAAATGATCGCGAAGAGCAGTTCGCCAAAGGAGCGCGCCAGCAACGGGGCGGCCATGTTGCTGTCCGCTGGGTTGAGGACGCCGCTGACCATCGCGCCTAGCCCCATGAACAGGGTCAGGATGTAAAAGAAACCGATGGAGGCAATCGCGACGATGGTGGATTTGCGCGCGCTGGCCGGGCTGGGCACGGTGTAGTAGCGGATCAGGATGTGCGGCAGCGCGGCCGTGCCGAGGAAGAGTGCTAACATCAACGAGAGAAAGTCGAGCCTCTCCAGCAGAGTGCCCTCCACTTTGAATTTCAAGCCAGGGCGCATGACGCGGTCGCCTGATACGTCATTTGCGTAGTAGACGGTGACTTTTCGTCCGGCGCCATCCACCAGGCTGGCGGTCTTCCAGGTGCGGACGGTGGTGTTCCGGTCGGTGAGGGCCGACAGGAAACCAAAAACGGAGAGGCCCCCCGTTTTGACGTCCTTCTGGCCGCCGATCTGCTCGATGTTGCCCACCTGGCGCAGTTGGTTTTCAGGAGACTCAGGCGCGCCATTGATCCATTTGCCATCGGCTTTGATCACCACCGACTGGGTTTCCTGCAGGGTGAGCGCACCGTCTCGTTCGGAGGCGAGCCACCAGGTTTCCTTACCATCGTGACCGAGCTTGACGAATAGCAGCCCGCCCTTGACCTCAGTCTGCTCCAATACCGTCCAGTCCGCTTCCGAGACCTGGATTTGATTCCCGGACTTGACAGCGGCGAGGTGCGCATATTCGTAGAATGCTACCTTGCCGCCCTGGTCGGGCTGGGTAGATAGCCCGCGCATGAGCAGCGCGCCCACCAGGATGGTCGAGAACACGATCAGCAGGGCGCCTTTCAGGAATTGGACATAGGTGGTGGAGGCCATGCCGGCGGTGGCGACAATCGTGATGACGATAGCGCCGACCATCACCACGCCCCAGGCATGGGGGATGCCCAGCAACGGTTCGACCAGCACGCCCGCGCCGACCATCTGCGGGATGAGGTAGCAGATGGAGACGACCAGTGTGCTGATGGCAGCGGCCAGTTTGATGCCGCGGGAGTTGTAGTTGGCATCCACTGCGTCGGTGAAGGTGTACTTGCCCAGCCGCTTGAGCGGTTCGGCGACTACGAACAGGGCCACCATCCACCCGGCCAGATAGCCGATGGAATAGAGGAAACCATCATAGCCGAGAGTGGCGATCAGGCCGCAGATGCCGAGGAAAGAAGCCGCCGAAAGGTAGTCTCCGGCGAAAGCGATGCCGTTCACGCCCCAGTGAATCTGGCCTCCGGCCGCATAGTACCCGCTGGATGTCTTTGCTTTCTTCCCCAGATAGAGCGAAAGGCCAATCACAACGACGACAAAAACGAGGAAGACGATGATTGCCATGAAATTAGGCCTCTCCTTGCTTGTTGGATTGGACCCGGCCGCTGGTTTGCTTCTCTATGCGGGCGAATTCCGCTTCTTTCTTGCGGCACAACGCATCGTAGATCAGGGCTTCGATGAGCGCTACGATGATAAGTGCGAAGCCATAGACTGTCGCCAGGTTCAGGCCCATCAAGACAACCTTGCCCATCGCCAGTGGATCGAGCAGGTTGATTGCCACGAAACTGGCGTAGAACAGGGCGTAAGAAAGAAACATCCGGATGCCCAGGCTCATCTTGTACGGGCCGGCTGGATCATTGCCTGCGGGGGTGGAGGGTTGATGCAACATGTGGACTCCTTGTGGCTGACTGGGGCGCTGGATTGGCAGGATTGTACCATACTCCAAACCCATTGTCCAGAATTGGCCGGCAAGCCGCTGCGAAGAACTGCTTGCCGCGATCGATACTTTGTGTTATAATAAGCAAGTAACTTGCAAATGTCCCTTTTCGCACGGTGTCAAGACCAAACCCGTATCGTTGCTCAAACCGCATCACTATTGGGAGGTATCCGGCATGAAGCGCTCCACTCCTGGCGGTCTCGGCGGTAGGCATGCCTTCTGGGTAGCAGGAGCAGCTCAGATCGTGGCTCTGCTTCTGTTCGTCGCCATCATCTCGATCATCGCCCGCTTTCTACCCGCAACTCTGAGCGGCGGCGGTCTCATCGTCGCCGGCATCGTGATTGCGATCGTCCCCGCAGTTGTCTGGCTCACGTTCTTCTACCAGCAGGACAGGCTGGAACCTGAACCCAAAGGCTATATTGTGCGCGTGTTCATCCTCGGCGCACTGCTGGCCAGTGCGGTTGGCCTGCCCGTGGTGCGGGATCTCTTCCACGCCAATTCCTGGCTCTACACAAATGAGATCGTCAACCTGCTTGGTTCTATCCTGGTCATCGGCATGACCCAGGAGTTCCTCAAGTACGCCGCCGTCCGCTACTCGGTCTATGACTCGGTGGAGTTCGATGAGCGCACCGACGGTATCATTTACGCTACCGCCGCCGGCCTCGGCTTCGCCACCATGCTCAACTTCGACTACGTCGTCAGCCGCGGCGGCGTCGACCTGGGCATCGGCGTCATCCGCGTCGTCATCACGGCCCTGGCCCACGCCAGCATTGCCGGTGTGGTGGGCTATTTCCTGGGGCAGGCGAAGTTCGAGCACAAACCGATCTACTATCTCCCGTCCGCGCTTGTCCTGGCTGCCATCCTCAATGGCGTCTTCTTCTGGTCCCAGGATTTGGTGACCCGCACGGGCAGCGCCGTGAACCCCTGGTATGGCCTAGTTGTGGCGGTGGCCGCGGCCGTTGTTCTGCTCCTCGTTGTCTTCTGGCTGATCCGGCGTGCCACTGCCGAGACCATAGCTCTAGCGCGGAGGTGACCCATGCAAGCAACGATTACTGCTCCGGAACAGCCACGTCCCCATGAAGAGAGCCGCCAGGCGCTGGCAGTCATTGTCGTTGTTTTCGCCGGCTTGTGCCTGGGCTGGCTGCTGATGATGGGCATCGAGGGACGCAGCACGAGCTTCCGCTCTGCCGATGGGGCGCTGTCACTCAGCTACCCGGTTTCGTGGATGGCGAGCAAAGCAGACGAAGGCACGCTACTGAGCATCGCCAACCCCGTTTCGTTGGCATCGTTCCGGCCAACGCTCAAGGTTTATGCGCGCACACTGGCGCAGGGCCAGCGGCTGATGGATGCAGCCACGTCATGGACACTGGGACGCATGAAGGCGCTGCGCGAATTCCACGACCTCGGCACTGAGGAAACAACCGTCGCCGGACGAGCAGCCCTGCGCG
Source organism: uncultured Ktedonobacterales bacterium (assembly GCA_964402955.1). Classification (GTDB taxonomy): domain Bacteria; phylum Chloroflexota; class DTOL01; order DTOL01; family DAOUCN01; genus CAYOEZ01. Next base: position 20,711 of record CAYOEZ010000041.1, read on the forward strand.
TCAACTACGGCTACGTCGCCGATCCCCCGGCCGGCCTGGGGCCTGCCCGCTTGCCCATCGTCGTGCGCGCCAGCGATACCATCGTTCTTCTTGGCAATCAGTTTGTCGTTTTCAGCGCCGTCAGTGACGCCAGCCAGGACAGCGGCGACCCCACCTTCGCCAAAGTGCTCGCCACCGTCAAGCTGACAGGCAAATGAGGAAACAACAATGAACAGACACTTACCGAATCGTTGGCTGGCTCTTGCCAGCATTGTCATCATCGTACTCGGCCTGCTGTTGCCGGCAAGCGCCCCACAAACGGCTGAGGCTGTTGCCAAGCCCGAGTTGAAGCGCGCCCTGCTCGGAACTGTACGTGTGGCCGTCGCCATTGACACGGAAAAGGATACCTATTCGACAGGGTCGGGGACCGTCTTGACCGCCGACGGATACATCCTCACCAACTACCACGTCATGGGCGACATCGCCAAGGCCAAGCTGTACAATAGCAAAGGGATCGCCTTCATCGCCGTCAACCCGCCCGATCTCAAGAGCCTGCCCACCTGGCTCTATCAGGCGACGCTGGTCAAAGGCGATCCCAAGATTGACCTGGCCGTGCTCAAGGTGACCGCGGCCTTCAAGGGCGGCCCGCTGCCAAAGAGCCTGGGGCTGACGCCGATCCCACTCGGCGATTCCGACCTGGTCGAGATCGGCGACCCTGTGCACGTTGTGGGCTATCCCGGAATCGGCGGCGACTCGGTCACCTACACTAGCGGTACCATTGCCGGCTTTCTGGACGAAGACAGCGACAGGAAGATCGACTGGCTCAAGACCGACGCAGAAGTCAACCACGGCAACTCAGGCGGCCTGACGATCAACGACGCCGGCGAAATGATTGGCATCCCCACCGCCGGCGTTGCCGACGCAGCGTCTGCCGGCAAGATCAGCCTCATCCGTCCCGTCAACCGCGCCCTGGCTCTGATCAAGAGCGCGGTCGTGCAGAACGGCAGCGCCGCCGACGCCCCATCGGGCGACAAGACAACAAAAGGCAGCACGGCACAGATCACGAAATTCGTCTTCTCTGACAGCGTCGCCGCCAATAACCGGCCCGGCAAAGCCGCCACCAACTTCGCCGCCGGAACGCAGACCATCTATGCAGCATTCGACTACACCGGCTTTGCCAACGGGCAGAGCTTTCAGGCTGCATGGGTGCGCGACGGCAAGAATGACATCGTTAATGCGCTTGACTGGGACGCCGGCGCAAGCGGATCATACTGGGTCAGCATCACCAACAAGAATGGCGTGAGCGCAGGAACGTACGATCTGACGATCGCGCTTGACGGCGCGCAACTCTACAAGGCGCGCATGTCTGTTGGCGTGCAACCCACGCCCACAACGACCTCCAGCAACCGTTTCGGAGCGCCGGTATTCGCCGAAGGCGTCACGGCGGCCAACGACCCGCTCAGCCCCCACACGCGCGGCGAGTCATTCGCCGACGGAACCACGCAGTTGTATGCATTCTCCGACTACAAGGGCATGGAAGACGGCCTGCCCTGGAGCAGCGTCTGGTATGTGGACGGCGAAGAGGTGCTGCGCAAGGACAACAACTGGAAGTGGGGCACAACAGGCTCTTTCTGGGTCAGCGTCGCCAACAAGGGCGGCTTGCCCAACGGCCAGTACAGGCTCGAGCTCTATATCTCTGGCAAGCTCGTGGCTCAGGGAGAAACCAGCATGGGCAGCGGCGGAGCGCCGCTTGCCAGCGGCGGCGACAGCGTGCAGGTCATCGGTACCATCGTGGACGCCGACACCAAACGCCCCATCAAGGGGGCAACCTTCCTGGTGCTCAACCCCGGAGTGGATGTCCAGTCATTCCTGGACAACGGCACCGAGGACGATATCTTCGGAGGAGGAGACGCGGACAGCAAGGGCCAATTCAGCGTCGACGTCCCATTGGTGCGCGGCGAAACGTATGGCTTGGTTGTTGCCGCCAAGAACTACCAGCCGGCCTACCGCGCCGAATACACAGTCGCCGACGACGCCGAATCGCCTCTCGAATTCGAGATCGAGTTGCAAAAGAGATAACCTTTTCTCTAGCGCGACAGCCAGCCGCCGTCAACGTTGAGAATCATGCCGTGGCAGTAGTCCGAGGCCGCAGAGGCAAGGTAAACGACGGCGCCGCCCAGATCGCCCGGCGAACCCCAATGTCCGGCCGGGATACGGGCAAGAATGCCGGGATTGCGGCTGGCGTCGTCGTGCAGCATCTGCGTATGATTGGTCAGGATGTAGCCGGGAGCGATGGCATTGACGTTCACCTTCTGTGCAGCCAACTCGTTGGCCATGGCGCGCGTTATCCCGGCCATGCCCGACTTGGCGGCAGCGTAGGATGGCACGCGAAGCCCCCCCTGGTAGGCCAGCATCGACGTCACGTTGATAATCTTGCCATGCCCCTGCGCAACGAAATGGCGACCCGCAGCCTGAGCAAGGAAGAAAGCCGCCTTCAGGTTGACCTGTAAAACCACGTCCCAATCGACCTCTGTCAGCTCCAGCACGCTGGCGCGGCGCGTGATGCCGGCGTTGTTGACCAGAACATCCAGCCGTCCCGCCGTCTGCACAGCAGTCGCAACCAACTCGGCCAGCGTGGCGGGCGTCGCCGTGGCCAGATCGGTGTGCAGCCAGTAGAAGCGCCGGCCCAGTGCGCTGATGGCGGCACGCGTCTCAACCGGATCCGAACGATCGAGGGCCACGACATCGGCGCCCGCCTCCGCCAGAGCCAGCGCCATCCCCTGACCAATGCCCTGGTGTGTGCCCGTGACCATGACGACGTGATTGTCGAGCCGGAAAAGATCGAGAATCATGCGCAATCTCCTTCATGTAGAGTGTGGCCGCATTATAACACAAACGGGGACCGTCCCAATGGCGCGTGCGCGTGACAATGGCCGGTGTGTGTGCTAGAATGCTGCCGGATACGACTGAAGACAAACGGGGAAGGCATTTGCGACGAACGGCAACAGACACAGAAGAGATAAGAGGCATGTCCGCAGCCGGCGTGGCGCTTGAGGCCGGCGCGGAACAGCTTGCGCAGGTCACGGCCTCAGAGCAGGCCGCCGTGGCAGAGGCCGATCTGGATTCACAGCGGCACGTCGTTGAGCTGGCAATGCCAGCCGTCGGCGAGCAAATGCTAAACATGATGGTTGGCGTGGTCGACACCTTTCTCGTCGGGCACCTGGGCGCCTCATCACTAGCCGGAGTGGGCCTCAGCAACAATATCGTCATGCTGGCCACCACCTTTTTTGCAGCCGTGGCAACCGGCACGACCGCCCTCGTTGCCCGCCATATTGGCGCCAGAGAACCCAGGCTCGCCAATCGCATCATGCACCAGTCGCTGCTCATCAGTGTGATGCTCGGCATCGTCATCTCGATCATGTGCTTCTTCGGCGCCGACTTCTCCATGCGCATCATGGGCGCCCAAGGCGACGTGATTGGCCTGGGCAGCAGCTACTTGCAGATTGTGTCTATCAGTCTGCTTGCCAGCTCATTCATGTTTGTCGGCAATGCTGCTCTGCGTGGCTCAGGCGACACTAAGACGCCCATGCAGGTGATGGCGGTTGTCAACGTCGTCAACATCATCGTCGCCTACGTCCTGATCAACGGACTTGGCCCATTCCCTGCGCTGGGGGTCGTCGGCTCCGCTCTGGGCGCCGCCATCGGGCGCAGCGCGGGGGCTATCATCGTTCTCCTGCTCCTGCTCAGGGGTAAAGCCCATCTGCATATCACGGCTCAAGAGCTGCACATCGACGTCCCGCAACTCAAGCGCATCATCAACGTCGGTCTGCCCGCAGGCGTCGAGCTGCTCATCATGCGCGTTGGCATGACCGTTTTCGCGGCCACTGTCGCCAGCCTTGGCACGATTGCCTATGCTGCACACCAGGTCGTCATGACCAGCGAGTCTCTCTCATTCCAGCCCGGATTTGGCTTTGGCGTTGCGGCTTCTACCCTGATGGGCCAGGGATTGGGGGCGAAGAACCCGCGCCGGGCTGAACGCAGCGCCCTGACGGCCCTCCGCCTGGCGATGATCGTGATGTCCGTCATGGGCGTCTTGTTCTTCCTCTTCCCCCGCCAGTTCATGACGATCTTTACCAACGATGAACAGGTGATCGCCATGGGCATCATGCCGCTGCGTCTGATCGCCCTGGCGCAACCCTTCCTGGCGATGACAATGGTGCTGTCGGGGGCGTTGCGCGGCGCCGGCGACACACGCGGCCCCTTGCTCGTCACGACGTTGGGTATCTGGTGCATTCGCCTTCCGCTCGCGTTCGTCCTGGTGCGGATGACGTCACTGGGGCTTGTTGCAGCGTGGATAACCATGATCGTTGATCAATTAGTGCGCTCTACCTTCTTTTTGATCCGCTTCCGCTCCGGCCGCTGGAAGAACGTCAAGGTGTGAGGGGGAGACGCGAAGACGCGGTGACAATGACTGGACATGTCACCGCGTCACCGCGTCACCCCCATCACCCCGTCTCCCCATCACTTCACAGCGTCCTTCGCCGCCTGGCGTTCGGCCATGATGCGATTGTAGGTTTCTTCACCCACACATTCCTTTGCCGCGGCGCACCAGTCAAGACAGGTGGCGCCTTGCATACGCACAACGACGCCGCCGCACGTCGGGCAGTGCGTCATCGCCTCAAACGACCATATCTCAACCTCTGCGCCACAATGGATGCACGCCACGTCCTCCGGAACCGGTTGGCGAATCAGTTTGCTGCCAGGACAGTTGTCCCACGTTAGCGTCATACTTTGCTCCTTTTTGCGATGATAAAATACAACATCTTCCGCCCCATGTCAAGTCATCAGGCGCGCAGCTTTACACTCACATTGCATACATGCTGACACCTAAGAAACTTACTTTCGGGATTCGTTGACTCATGGAAGAATCTCACTCTGGGTTTTTCCGGACTGCATGCATCTTCCAGATGTGATCCAACTGCGTTTCGATCTTGTTATGTAGCTTCACGGGATTTAGCGTCAGGTAGATTTCTTGCAGCTTCTGCTTTCTGTCTGCACCC
>CAYOEZ010000042.1:0-25174 GCA_964402955.1 uncultured Ktedonobacterales bacterium
CTGCCGGGGCTGCCTTCGGTAAAGATGACGACGTCTTTGGCGAAGGCCCGGCGCAGCAGGCAGGCGGCCAGCGGCGCCAGGTCGGCGTCGGAGACGCCGTCGACCAACTGGACGTGGCGAAGGGCATGAATGCTTGCCATTGCGCTCCTCCTGACGTGGGGCAGGGCATAGGTTCACTACCATCAATCGTACCATAGATGGCTTCCGTTGGCAAGTTGTTTGTAGCGAGGGTGTTGAACAATGGCGTTTTGGTGGGTAGCATAGCCCCTCGTGGGCGTCGAAAGCCCCGAATACGGCCAATTCGACGGCCACCCCCTGAGGGGCGGGGGCAGGCAAACAGCCGATGCTACACGTTTCGCGCCTTGTTCAACACCCTCTTTGTAGCTGTGATTGATTTCACAGATCATATGTGCTATCATCTATAGCGTTGTGATCTGCGGCTTGTACTCACCTGTGGCAATGCCTCCATCGCTCCTCTGAGTGCGTGGTCGAGGTACGCGCGATGAACAGCCCCCCCAACGGCACAGTCACCTTTCTCTTCACGGACATCGAAGGCAGCACCCGGCTCTGGGAGCAGCACGCAGAGGCGATGCAGCCGATCCTTGCCCGCCACGACGCCATCCTGCGTTCAACGGTGCTCGCTGATGGCGGCTACGTCGTCAAGATGCGCGGCGACGGCATCCACGCTGCGTTCTCCTCCGCCCCCGCTGCGCTCAACGCTACGCTTGCTGCCCAGCGCGCCATGCAGAGCGCGGACTGGGGAGAGATCGGCGCGCTCAAGGTGCGCGCTGCGTTGCACACCGCTATGGTCGAGTGGTGCGACGGCGACTACTACGGTGCGCAGGTGAACCGGGCAGCGCGCCTGTTGTCGGCGGGGCATGGCGAGCAAGTATTGCTGTCGCAGGCGACGCGCGACCGGCTGTGCGACGACCTGCCCGATGGCGTGACCTTGCGCGACCTGGGGCTGCACCGGCTCAAGGACCTGGTGCAGCCCGAGCGCGTCTATCAGGTCGTCGCGCTGGACCTGCCCGCTGAGTTTCCTGCTCTCGTCACCCTCTCCACCTTGCCCAATGTCCTGCCCACCCAACTGACGCCGTTTATCGGCCGTGCGAAGGAAGTGGCCGAGGGCGCGGCGCTGCTGCGGCGGCGCGACGTGCGGTTGCTCACGCTGACTGGGCCGGGGGGCACGGGCAAGACGCGCCTCGGTTTGCAGATTGTGGCTGATGTCCTGGATAGCTTCGCTGATGGCGTCTACTTTGTCGATCTGTCAGTGGTGCGCGACCCGGCGTTGGTGCCGCTGGCCATCGCCCGCGTGCTGAACATCCCGGACATCGGCGGCGTGGATACGATGACGAGCCTCACCAGCTACCTGCGTGAGAAGCAGCTTCTGCTCGTTCTGGACAACTGTGAGCAGGTGTTGGCTGCGGCGCCGGTTGTGTCGCAGTTGCTGACGGCGGCGGACGGATTAAAGGTATTGGCGACGAGCCGGGTACGGCTGCGTCTGGTGATGGAGCACACGTATGCCGTTCTTGCGCTGGCGCTGCCCGATGTGCGCAAGCTGCCGTCGCTGCCTGTGTTCTCGAAGTGCGAGGCGGTGGAGTTGTTTGTCGAGCGCTCGCTGGCGGTGAAGCCGGCGTTTATGGTGACGGATGCCAGTGCGCCGGCGGTGGCGCAGATCTGCGTGCGGCTGGACGGGCTGCCGCTGGCGATCGAGTTGGCGGCGGCGCACAGCCGGCAGATGACGCCCCAGACGCTGCTGAAGCATCTCGAACAGGGGATGGGGCTGCTGGGTGGCGGACCGCGCGACCTGCCGACGCGGCAGCAGACGATGAAGGCGACGATCGGCTGGAGCTATGCGCTGCTGACGGACGAGGAGCAGGGTGTGCTGCGGCGGCTGGGTGTGTTCGTGGGCGGGTGGACAGCGGACGCCGCGGCGGCTGTCTGCGGGCGTGACGTGGGGGAGGAGTTGCGCTCGCTGGTGGAGCAGAGCTTGATCCGGCAGCATGAAGAGGTGGACGGGACGCAGCGCTTCACGATGTTGGAGACGGTGCGCGCCTATGCATTGGAGCGGCTGGAGAAGGGTGGGGAGGGGGAGGAGGGGGAGGAGGCGCGCGAGCGGCACGCCAACCACTTTGTCGCCTTTGCTGAGGAGGCGGAGCGTCACTTCTTCCCACGTGATGAGGTAGAGTGGTGGGATCGTGTGCAGACTGAGCGCGACAACCTGCAGGCAGTGTTTCGCTGGTCGGCGGAACACGATCGCGCCGAGCCGGGGCTGCGCATCCTGAGCGCCACCTATTGGCCGGCCAGCTGGCGCTTCTGGTCGCGCGAGTGGCTGGAGTGGTTTGAGAAGCTGCTGGCGCGGCCGTCCGGGCAAGCGCGCACGCTAACGAGGGCGCGGGCGTTGAGCAGGGCGTCCAATTTCGTTCTCGGCGTCGAAGGGCGCATCCAGCGGCCGGATCAGATGTGCGCCGAAGCGGTGGGCATCGCGGAAGAGCTTGGCGCAGTCGCCGAGACGGCCTTTGCTCTGCGCAGCCAGCTTGTGATGGCCAAGCACGGCGACCCTGAGCGCGCGCAGATGCTGGTGCAGCGTGCCAAGGAACTGAGCAAGCAGGCGAGCTACCCTGAGCTGGACGTGCAGATGGCTTACGTCGATGTCTGGATGATCATCCCCTGGGACATTGATGTCTCTGCAGCCGGGCCTCTCTTCGAGCCAACGCTGGCGTATCTGCGTCAGGTGGGTGCACGCTTCACTGAGGGGCTTGTCCTTATGGCGCAATCGATGTTCATCGCCCGCCAGGAGAAGGACTACGCTCTGGCGCGGCGCCGTTTCGCTGAGTTCAGTGCTGTCATGGAGAGCTATGGCGCAGGTTTTTGGGCTTCTAAAGAAACGGTCGCACTGGTTGGCGAAACGTACATGGCGGAAGGCGATTTCGCCGGAGCGGAGCAGGCGTGTCTGGACGCGCTGAAGGTGACGCTCGGATATGGCGATACCTTTCACTCAGCGTCGCTAATGCAGATGGCGGGGCGAGCGGCCTTGCTGCAGGATCACGATGCCGTCGCCAGACAGCGCTTTGAGCAGAGCCTGGCCTGGATCGGTGGACGTGATTCCTGGTGGATTGTACTGGGCGATCTGCGCGGCCTGGCCCTGGTAGCGCAGCGCTCCGGCGATGAGGCGACCTTTGTCCGGTATATGTGTGCTCTCCTGCGCATCCTGCGCGACCATTGGTTCTTCACGACGGCTGCGCTCAGCGGCTTCTTCATGGTGCTCGACATCATCGCCGTGCGCGACCCGCAGCGGACAGCGCTTATCCTCGGCGCGACTCAACCTCTGACTGTGAAGGCAGGGATACCCGTTCCGCAGCCGTTTGCGCAAAAGGTTGAGGCGACGACGGCCACGGTGCGCCGGGCGATTGGCGACGAGGCGTTCGAGCAGGCCTATGCACGGGGGCTGACGATGACGCGCGACGAAGCGCTCGATTGTGCGCTAGCGGCGCTGGAGGCGTAGGAGGTGCCCCCCTACGCCCCAACCTTGGGGGAGACGTGCGCCGCGCGGCCTTGGCGTATACAATCTCCCCCAGAATTGGGGGGAGGGGGGGCAATTCTGGTCTGTAGGCCGGACATCCGTGTCCGGCAGGGCGAGTAGGAGGTAAGGGATGGCAAACTGGCGACGGGACAGATGGCCGCTCGTTGTCTTGTTCATTTTGGCGCTTTCGCTTGTGCAATGCACACTTGCGCCGGCGGCGACGCCCACGCCGGGGGCAACCGCACCGTCGTCGACCTCCGTCGTGTTCACGCCCCCACGCGGCGGCACCTACATCTTGGCTCAGACGGGCGACGCGTCTACCATGCAGCCATTGCTGACATTTGACACGGTTTCGGGCTTTTTCCAGTACCTGGTGTATGATAGTTTGCTCAGAGCAGACCCACGCCAGGGCGGCGCGCTGACGCTCTCCATGGCCGAGAGCTATGCTTTTTCCGACGATGGACTGACCCTGATGTTCAAACTCCGGCATGACATGCGCTGGAGCGACGGCACGCCGATCACGGCTGACGATGTGCTCTTCACCTTCGAGACTAAGTGGAAGATGGCAGCCGGGCAGACGCTGCGCGACACGTTCACGTCTCTGACTGTCAGCGATCCCTACACCCTCGTCTATCATCTGCCCCGACCCAACTGCGCGGCGCTGCTGGCGGCCAACATCATGCCTCTGCCCAGGCGCTACTTCGAAAGTGTGGACATCGCGAACAACGAGTACAACATGAAGCCGCCGGTGGCTTCGGGGCCTTTCATCATGACGGAATGGGTGCGCGACGGCCACGCCACCTTTGTCGCCAACAATCTCTACTTCAAGGGCAGGCCCAATCTCGACACGTTCGTGATCCAGAGCGTGAGCAGTAGAGCAACTGCCAACGCTGCCTACATGAAGGGCGAAGTGGACGGAACGTACATCGAACCGCTCGATTGGGAGATGATGAGCAAGCTGCCGTCAAGCATGGTGTTGGAGACCTACAATCCGCTGTCGTACTACCTGGTGTTGTTCCGGTCCGATCACCCGTTCCTGCAGGATAAGCGGGTGCGCCAGGCGTTGTCGTATGCCGTAGAGCGGCAGACCATGATCGACGGCTTTTTCCTGGGCCATGCGCGGCCAACGTGGTCGCCGATTGGCGAGGGGAACTGGGGCTACTCAGCCGATGTCACGCGCTACGACTACAACCCGCAGAAGGCCAGGGAACTGCTCAAAGAGGCCGGATGGACGCCCGGGGCCGGCAGCATTCTGGTCAAGGATGGCAAGCCCTTCACATTGCGCCTCTTCTACCCCAATCTCACGACAGCATTTGAGCAGATTGCCGTGCTGGTGCAGAAGCAGTACCGCGATATCGGGGTGAATGTGGAGGTGTATGTCGAGAACTTGCCGACCTTTCTCAATCGTCTGCAGAACACGCGCGATTTCGATGTGGTTGTTAGCGCGCGCAGTGTTGGCGACACTCATGTTGCGCTCATGCCGTATCTCAAGGGCAACAGCGGAGGCTACTACAATCCTGAAGTGGACCGCCTGCATGCGGAAGCGGCAACCGTGCCCCGCTGTCGCCAGGAAGACCGCCAGAAGGTGTATGCGCAGGCGCTCAAGGTCATCACCGATGATCCTCCGGCCGTCTTCTTGCTCACAGGCGCAGTCCTGCAGACGATCACTACGCGCCTGGAGATCGGCGCGGACCTCAAGGCCAGGACCAACTGGCCAATTGAGCAGTGGTACGTGAAACCGGGGAAGTAGTGCAAGAAGACCACCGAGGTTTCCGAGACCTCGGTGGTCTGGCGCAGGAGGAGATGTCATTGCGCCGTAACCAAAGCATAGCACTGAGTGCGCTGCTGCGCTGTAAGCTAGATCACACCCAGGCTGTGATGTAGATCACAGGCGCGACGCGTGAAGACCACCGAGGTTAGCGAAACCTCGATGGTCTTGCATTCCGGCGTCGGGCAGGGATGCCTGACCTACGCCCGCGTCAGGAGCAGAAGCCAGTCGTCGCCGCCGGACGGCGCGGCTAGATTACGGCCGTCGGTGGTGTCGGCGCCGTCGCGCCGGTCGGCTGTGTCCTGGGCGTTGATCCAGACGACGTGATAGGTTGCGGTGTCGACGCGCACGTGCATCGCCCCGCCCGCGGGCAGATAGACCAGGTACTGCTGTGCCGACTCGGCCAGGCAGAGGCCGGTGCTCGCGGCATGAGGGGCGGGCCGCAAGCGGTAGAAGGGGATCGTCTCGAAGAAATCCCACACTCTCTTCACGATATCATGCCGCCACTGCCGCCGGTCAGCCAGATCCAGACTGCCGCTGAAGCCTGACGACGAATCGCCGATGATGGCCGCAGCGGGGCCGCCGTTGTCGGCGAAGTTGAGCGTACCGGCGGACATCAGGATCACATAGGCGTTCTGGCGCAACTCTCTGTCGCTGTAGTCGGGATGGCCGTGCTTGTTGCCCGACCAGAGCGTCTCTTGCACGTACAGCGGCCTGGCCGGGTGATGATTCCAGAGCAGGCCGGCGTGCAGGACAGCCGTATCCACGGTCTTGGGGCCTTGCAGCGTGCCGAACGACGGCCAATCGTCAGCCAGGAAGGCGTCGTCGCCTGTCTTGTTGTGCACAGTGATGGCGTGGCCGAAGACATCGAGCGACTTGATCAGCCGGCCCAGGCGGTCGAGCTCGGCCTTGGTCAGGACGACCTTACCATCCTTCTCCAGCAGCGGCTCGGGGCCGGAGACGTTGAACAGCACGTTCCAGTATGCCCCCCAGCGTGCCAGCACATAGCGCACGTATCGCTCCTGATCCGCGGCGTCGCGCGGGAAGTTGGAGCCGCGGCCAAAGAAGCCGCCGAAGGGAAAGACGATGAACCGCCGCGCTGCCAGGTCATCGAGAATTGCCTCAGTGCGCTGGAACTCGGCAGCGGCGAGCGGCCACAGGCGCGGCGTGTCCCAGCCCTGGCCGCGGCCCGGTTCGGCCCGGTTCAGGTAGTGACTGCCGATTGACAGCATGTTGTAGCCCTGTCTTGTTGCCCAGTCCAGAAAAGCCGTGCGCATGGCGGCGGGTGTGTTGCTGGCAAAGAAGCGGTCGCCCACGTGCAGGCTGCGCAGTTGCACGTGCTGGCCGCCCTTGAAGCCAAACCAGATGGGGTTGGTCTCGTCAACCGCGATCATGCCCGGAATCTGGGATGGTACGCACTCGAAGCTGCCCGTCAGGCCGGCCGATCCGTCGGAGAAGCGCGCGCTGAAGCGCCATACGCCGATCTGGTCGGGCATGAAACGCAGTCTCCATGTGTCGCCGCCGTCATAGAAGCCCCAGAAAATGATTGAACGTCCGTCGGGGCTGGCATAGTCGACGCCAAGCGTCACATCATGGTAAGGATCAGCGTACAGCTTTGTGTTCTGCAGCGCAACCTCAAGTCTCTGCCACTGGCCGATAGATGTCATCTTGACCTCATATGGGATGTGCGACGAATGCCTTCGCCATGTGCAGTGCGACGAATCCTTTCGTCGCAGTGCTTGTCATGTCGCGACGCGACGAAAGGATTCGTCGCACTCTACACAGTATGCGTCGCACTCCACACCACAATCATCGCACACCACAGCCGTTACGGGGTGTACGGGCCGTAGTTGGCCTTCAGCCACTCCAGCCACCACAGCACGCCGGGATCGCTGGCCGTGCCCATGCCGCCGGGGCGATGGTTAGGGCCTTGCGGCGGGCCGGCCTGCAGCCAGGTGGAGGCGAGCATGTAGCCCTTGCCATTGTCCAGGTGCTGGCGCGTCAGCTCAAACTGGCTGGCCTTCATGGGATCGGTGTAGACGCCGACGTTGATGTAGCCGTAGAAGCCGTCGACCTTGCTGTATGGCCCCCAATAGCCCCACTTGTGCGGGTTGTCGGGAACGTTGGCGGGCGAGCCTTCGCTCTCGATGTACGGCTTGGTCGGGTTGACGTTGCTGTGGTGGACGGCCAGGTCGGCCTCGGCCGGTGGATCGCCGTGGAAGTTGGTGGCAATCATGATCGTCGGATCGACGGCCTTGCCGGCGAGCACCAGGTCGCGGTTGTCGAAACCCTTCTCGCGTAGCGCCATGCCCTCGTTGTCAACATCCACAAACGTGTTGCGATAGTCATGCTCTTTGAGCCAGCGCACGGTGTTGGCCACGGCCAGGTTGGCCTCGGCCTGCGTCCAGTTGTCCCACTTGGCGGTCGAGTTGCTCCAGTAGAGACATCCGACCAGCACGAGCATGGCGTGCTTGTCAGCGGCCTCTATGATCTTGCCCATGCGTGCGGCGTAGACCGGGTCGAGCGACGCGTCTGCGCGGTAGCCCTTGATATCACCGAAGCGCGATCCCTGGAAAAAGACGCTGATGGTGTTCACGCCATAGGAGGCGAAGAGGCCAAGGTTGGCGATCAATTCATCGATTGCGACATCGCTAGCCAGTGCATTGGAGAGGCGCAAGCCCCTGGCAAGGGACGGTTTGCCATCGAGCAATGTCTGTGTGCCACGGACGCTGAAAATGTGCCTGGACATGAGACAACTCCTTCATTATGTGGTAACACACAGGGCGCAAATGGGTAGACCGCTCTGCGCCCTCTGCATTCTGATATGAAAACAGCCTGCTAGATACCCGATGTCTCCGCAGACATCGGGTATGTGCGTCAGTTTTCATCCGCGGTGGTGCTGCACGGGCATGATGACTCATCTGTGTAGCGGCAGCCTGACTGCTCAGAAGTCGCAGATGCCTTTCATCAGGTCGGCGATTTCCAGCTCGGCCTTCTTGTCGGCCGTCTGCATGGCCTGCTCGACGGGCACACCGCCAGAGATGGCAGTATCAAGCTCCTGCTTCCAGTTGCGCTGTGCAACATCCCATCCCGGGCAGCGCTCGAGGCCGCGGCCATCTCTGGTGGCCCGGGCCAGCGCTGGCCGCACGTGCTCGGGCACGCTCTTGATCGAGACGCTGTCGCGTATGTCTGAGCGCGCCACCAGTTCGCCCATCTCGGCGAATTTGGTCATCGTCTCGTCCTTGAACCACCACTCTATCAGCGCCCAGGCCAGGTTGGGACTCTTGGCGCTCTTCATGACCGACCAGCCATTGCTCTTGGCAAAGCCATTGGACGTGACCGGACCCTTGGGTGCAAACACACAACTCCAGTTGAACTTCCAGGTGGCCTTCGGGCCAAGCTGGGCGGCCAGCGTGCTGGTGGCGCCCATGTTCATGGCGATCTTGCCGCTGTCAAAACTCACGCCGACATCGCCCAGCTTCAAGCCCGGCGACGGTGCGAACTTGTACTTGACAAACAGATCAACCAGGAACTGCATACCTTTGATGTTGGGCGCCTCGGAAAGGTTGGTGTGCAGGCAGTCGTTTGAGAACTTGGTGCCGCCAGCCTGCCACACCCAGTCGGCGTAATCTTGGAAGCTGACAACGCCTGGCACAAACAGGTACTGGTTGTCGGCCGGCTTGGTGACAGCCTGGCCGATAGCCAGCAGATCCTCCCACGTCCAGTCTATGGTGGGGTATTTCACTCCCGCCTTGTCGAAGATGTCTTTGTTGTAGAACCATACGCGGTGGTCGTTGTCCATAGGGATGGCGTACTGCTTGCCGCAGAAACGCAGCTCCTTGCCTTCGGACGGGAGCAGTTTCATGACCTTGGTCATGAGCGTCGATGCCTGGATGCGCGGCTCGAGCGCTTCATAGATGCCCTTGGGGGCTGTGGCGATCATGCGCCCGCCGCTGGGTTTGGCGCCATCGGGCGGGGTACCGCCGGCGACCATGGTGGTGATTTTCTGGGTGAAGGCTTCGTCGGTTTCCGACCCCAGCCAGATGCACTCGAGGTCAGGATAAGCGTCGGTGAACATCTTCAGGCGCGGCTGCCAGTAAGGCGTGTCGAGCGTGGCCGCGCCATGGAAGAGCACGGTGAGCTTACCCTTCATCGCAACAGGTGTGGGAACCGCTTTGACCGGCGTATCGGTTGGTTTGGCTGCGGGCTTCTGTGGCGCTGGAGTAGGCGTGGGCGTGGAACCGCAGGCGGCCAGCAGCGTTGCGCCGGCCATCGCTGCGGCGGCTTTGAGCATACTACGACGCGAGACAGGTGCTGTCATTGTCCATTCCTCCATCTTGAGTGTATGGCCGGGCAGCCTGCCCGGCTCAGGTGACGGCGGGAAAGATGCCCACCCGACGTGATTACCCTTTAACGCCCGTGAAGACGATACCCTGGATGAAGTAGCGCTGGGCAACAAAGAACAGGATGATCACCGGCAGCATGGCCACCAACGACGCGGCCATGAGATAGCTCCACTCCACCTGATAGTCGCTGCGATATGAGCGCAACCCCAGGGCGAGCGTAAACAACTTGGGGTCGTTCAGGTAGATGAGCGGGTGGAAGAAGTCGTTCCAGCGATTGCGGAAGGTGTTGATCGCTATGAAGCCGAGGGCCGGCAGGACCTGCGGCAGGATGATGCGCAGCAATGTCTGGAGATAGCCGCAGCCATCGATGCGCGCGGCATCGTCCAGGTCCTTAGGCAGCATAATCATGAACTGGCGCATGATGAAGATGTTGAATGCGCCACCAAAGAAGGTGGGAATGAACAGGGGCAGGAGCGTATTCACCCAACCCAGCTTACTGAAGATAAGGAACTGCGGGATGAGCGTCACTTCCTGCGGCAGCATCAGCGTCGCCAACATGACCAGAAAGAGGACATTGCGTCCGCGCCAGCGCAGGCGGGAGAAGGCATAGGCGACAATCGTGGCCGAAAAACAATGGCCGATCACGCTCATGCCGGCGGTGATCATGGAGTTGCCCGCCCAGCGGGAAAAAGGCCTTACCGATAGCGCCTCCGGGTAGTTGGCCCAGACCACCGGGTCGGGGATCCATTGGATCGGCCAGGTGAAAATCTGCTGTGATGTCTTTAGCGACGTGCCGATCATCCATACCAGCGGGACGGAAATCACGCAGGCGAAAACAATCAGAAGGGTGTAGACCATCGTCATTCGGATGGAGTTCTGGACGGTGTTGCGCCGCAGAAAGCTCGTCACAGACGAGAGGTTGCTGTCCTGGCGTGAGGTTTTGGCTGTCATCGTGGTAGTCCCCCTAGAGTCAGGCATTCGTCTTGTCCTTCTTGAAGGTGTCTTCGTAGAAGACCCACGCCGAGCCAAAGCGGAAGACGAGTATGGTAAGAATCATGATGTAGATGAACAGAACCCAGGCCAGAGCGGATGCATAGCCCATTTTTAGCGCCTGGAAGGCCTGTGTGAACAGATGCAGCATGTAAAAATAGGTCGAATAGGCTGGCCCTCCGGCCGTGGCGATGAAGGCGATGTCGAACGTCTGCAGCGCCCCGATGATACCCATCACAAGATTGAAGAAGATGACCGGCGACATCATGGGGATGGTGACGTTCCACAGTCGCTGCCAGTCGTTGGCCCCGTCCACCTTGGAGGCGTCATAAAGCTCCGATGGAATGCCCTGCAAACCGGCCAGGTAGATGAGCATGCTCGAACCGACGCCCCACAGGCTAACCAGGACCAGCGACGGTAATGCGGTCTGTGTCGATCCCAGCCAATTCGGCCCCTTGATGCCGACATAGCGCAGGACGGAGTTGAGCAGCCCAAATTCAGGGCTGAGAATCAGTATCCACAGGATGATCACAGCCACGCCCGAGAGCACAGAGGGCAGGTAGAAGATGGTGCGCCAGATGCCCAGCCCTTTGATCTTCTGGTTGAGCAGGACAGCCAGAGAAAAGCCAATGATCAAGTGCAGCGGCACCGACATGAGGGCGTATTTGGTGGTGACGATGAGGGCGCGCAGAGCGATGTCGTCGATAGTCACCATGCGCTGGAAATTGGCCAGGCCAATCCATCGCCACTTGAACAGGTCGTAGTTGGTGAAGGCCATGGCGGCGGCCCAGATCATCGGCCCCAGGGTGAAGATGCAGAAGCCGAGAATCCATGGTGAGGCGAATGTCCAGCCGGCAATCTCCTCCCGAGTTGACATCTTGAGCCTGGGCAGGTGCAGGGCGCTTAGTCGCATAGGACGCTCCTGACTGATTCATGTGACCTATCGCCCCGGGGCGACAGGCGGGGCAAGCGGACATCGGAAGTTAGAGGATCGAGTAGAGATACTGGATGGTCTGGGCCGGGTTACGCTGCTTGAGCATGTCTTCGATCCTGGCCGTATCAAGCCGCGCCGACAGCGCTTCGAGCTTGCGAATCGTGGCGACAACAGCCTGGAAGGTCGTGACGGTGGAGATTTCCTTGGCTGCCACGTCGCAGGCATACCAATCACTGTCGTAGCCGATCTTCTTAAGGTAGTAGAACAGCTCGATATTCTCCCAGAAGCTGTAGGCGCCCGGAATCATGTCCCAATCCCAGATACCATCGTTGTCGTTGAGGTGGACATAGAAGAGCCGCCCGGCACGCGCCAGCATGCAGGCCGACTGAGCAGGGCGTTCGCCGGCATAGCGCGAATGGCCGAAGTCCATGGTCACGCCCAGGTTGGGCGCGCCAACCGACTGGCAGAAGGCCAGTGCTTCGCCGGCGGTGCCCAGCAGACAGCGGGCGCGCGGGTCGGCCCACTTGTACTCGATGCTGATGCGCATGGCTGCGTTATGGGCGCATATGCGAGCAAATGTCTCTTCGGCGTTGGCGTAGGCGTTGAGGTAGTTCATTTCGAAGAGATAATCGTGCCCATCGTTGAGGGGGCAGGTGGTGATGCGGTCGCAGCCGAGGGCTGCGCTAAGGTCCATGACTGTTTTCAGATCATCAACCACCTCGTCGCGCTCAGTGGCCGATTCGGATGTGAAGGAGCCGCGCCACCAGCGCCCATTGCGCCGCGAGCGGAAGTTGACCCCGGACACGCCCAGCCCGTTGTCGGCAAGTTGGGAACGCAGTTGGGTGACGTCGCTGAAGTCGGCGGGGTAGCAAAGCTCAACCCCATCGAGTCCTGCCTGGAGAGCGACGTGGAACTTCGCGGCGAGGGTACGTTCCGGCTGGTAATCGATGTAGCGGCTGCGGTTGGCCCCCAGATAGCTGGTAATGGCGGAAATCTTGTTCATGGTTGGCCTCGTGAGAATAGTGATTGGTAGAATGGCATGTGCCGGGGATGTTGCCGTTGCTGAGACTGGCAGGGTCTTGACTGTAATGCTGTCATACAGTATGATACATCACCTGACCGGGTTTGTCAAGCATCTTGACAAGGTCGCGCCATGGGTGTAGTATTTGTCCAACATGGTGTGCTGTCATGCAGTATGACAGGATGGTGAGGTATAGTGCCGATGGGTGATGCCGCGTTTGCCCTTGAACTTGATGAAATGAAGAACGTAAGCACTCTGGTCGCCGATCGCCTGGCTGACGCGATTCAGCGCGGTCTGCTCAGGCCGGGTGAGCACCTGGTGCAGGGCGACCTGGCTGAGCAGTTTGGCGTGTCGCGGGTGGCCATACGCGATGCGCTCTATCTGCTCAAGCAGCGTGGGCTGGCGATCGACGTGCCGCGCAAGGGGACAGTGGTGCGCTCCATCTCCTGCAAAACGGTGCGCGATCTCTTTGCCGTGCGGCGCGCCGTGGAGGGATTGGCCGGACGCGATGCCTGCCGCACGATTTCTGAGGAGACGTTGGATCGCCTGGATCAGCTCATCCGTGAGCAGGAAGCGCTGGCGCAGGGCGAGGATCTGTCGCCGGTTCTGGATAAAGACTGGGAATGGCACCAGTTGATCTATCGGCAATCCGACAATGAGCCATTGCAAGAGGTGATTGCGGTGCTCTGGTCGCGCACCAAGCAGGCGCGCAGCCTGGCGCGCGGCAAGGTAGACTGGGGGAAGACCTGGGGCATGCACTCGGCTGCGCGCCATCGCGAGATCTTGCAGGCGCTGCGCCAGCGCAATCCTGATGAAGTCGAACGTCTGATTGCGCATACGATTGCTGCCGCTGAAGAAGAGCTTGTGCAGGGATTGCAGGAGGCAGGTTGGGGAGACCCTCCGAACGGCGAGAATGGGTGATTTCGGGCACGCTGTAGGCTGGACATCCCTGTCCGGCGGGGCGACGTCAGGCAAGGATGCCTGACCTACGAGGCTGTAGGCTGGACATCCCTGTCCGACGGGGCGACGTCAGGCAAGGATGCCTGACCTACGAGGATGGAGCGAGAACGCCCCCACAGATGTGGGGGCGTTGTGTTAGGGCGGACAAGGCTAATGCTTGCGCTGCTCGATGCTGGCGTCGGCGTTCTGGCGCGACAGGCTTCCGTGCCCTTGCCGGTCTGGCATGCACCTCGCCCCTCCGCCGCGGACCTGACGACCCTACATCCGACTCGCCATGGGGAGGAGGAAGAGCCAAACGTTGATGACACCAAAGATGGCAATAAAGGCCGCATTGGGAACAAAGGATCGCCAGGCCTTTCCCGTGCCATCTTGACCCCTGGCGATCCGGTAAGCGGTGTACAGGGATCCCAGTATCCCTAGCACGATCAAGAACTCCTGAAGCACTACAATGGTCGAAGCGCTGACCAGGGCCGGCGAGGTCTCCGCTACTTGCTGACCTACCAATTCCTGCGCTGTGAACACCACTGCCTTGCCCTCAGCCAACAGATGAAACAGGTTGTGCGCGATGTGGGCGGCAATGTCCAAGGGGATAATTGCATAGCCAAATCGGGTGAAGTTCTCGGCCAGAGAGCGGCCGTTCAGGCGCTGCACCACCAGCGCCGCCAAGCTCAGCAGGGCGACCGGGATGGACATGGCGATCAAGAAGATGATCGTGAAGTTTACGTAGAGGCTGGTGGTGCCCGTGATCCGTCCAAGGCCACTAAGCATAGTCTGCCAGACCGGGAGCATCGTCATATTCTGCACCAGGACGATGCCCATGATCACCACAGCAAGGAAAGCCCCCTCGACCTTCGGCTTCTTGATCAACCACAGCTCTTTCGTGGGTGGCCGCACGGTGATCTGAATCGAGCCGGTGGGACAGGTTTTGACACAGGCAGCACACAGATTACAGCTGGCCATGCTGTCCATCTGGCGAGGAAACTCAAACATCGGGCAGCCAGGTCCCTTCTCGTTGCCGTTGTAACAGGCCGCTTTGGCTTTGCACGTCGCACAGACTTCAGGGCTTGCTCGCAGCGCCAACATGCCGGCGCGCGCATAGTTGCCCGATAGACCGCCCAAGAAGCAGAGGTAGCGGCACCAGGTTCGACGCTCCCAAAAGGCGCCGGAGATCACGACGCCGGTCGTCAGCAGAAGCAGTAGGACGCCAGATCCCCAGGGATTCTCGACAATCCCCCAGACATGATCGCTCCATGTGATGAAGATGAACACGGCGTCGATAATCCAGATGCCATACTTCTTCAGGAACATTGGCACCGGGCGCTTGTTGCCAACGAACTTTTGGACCAGATCGTTGAGCGTGCCGAAGGGGCAGATGGTGCACCAGAACCGGCCAAGCAGAACGAAAAGAATCGGAATGAGTGGCCACCAAAGGATCCACGTGAGCGCGGTGCCCAGGTTCTTGTGCGCCGAAACAGGGCCAGCCACCAACTGATGGACGACCACGACGAAAACACCCGCAGTAAGCGCCTGGAAGACAGCCGGATACCAACGGCTCTTCAGTGCTCTGAGCAGCATCTGGTTCCTTAGAAGGTTGATACTCATTCAGCGGTACCTCCCGTTGTGGTTGCAGCCTGGCTTGCAGGGCTGGCTCTTAGCTTTTTTGGGTTTTTTGCCTTTAAGATGGCGGCGAGCACGATGACCAGGCCGTTGACCGCGCCAAAGCCACCGAGTACTATGCCTCTGGCGGAAGCGGATGTGGTCTGCACCGCTGTTCCGGAACCATGCGGGGCGGATTCCCCGGGCTTCGCGTCGGAGTGGCCGCCCGATTCGCCTGCTGCAGTCTTTGGCACAGCCTGGGACATGTCACTGCCCATGTGTTGCGCCTGGCTTCCCGCATGAGCGCCAGGCAACCAGTCGCCATAATATGCGTGCGTCACATCGTGCAAGGAATCCGCTATCAGCTTGGATGTCTGCTGCGCCATGACGAGGTCATTGTTCTTGAGAGCGTGCTTCATGGGTGCAATGGCTGCCTGCGTCGCACCGATCGAAGCCGACAGTGCGCCGGGCCACATGACATGCGTGAGCACAACCTCGACGCGCTCCAGCTTCTCCTGGGCTATGTTCAAGCTGGCCTCGTCGCCCGCCTCGGTTTGCGCGATGCGCGTGCGCAGATCGGAAATGTTGCCCAACAGGTCCAGGTAGGCTGCCTGGATACAGTCGGGATTTTCGGAAGCGGAGGTGATATCCAACCACTGGTAAAAGTCGTGTGTCAGGTCATGCGACGCATCGACGATAGGTTGTAGGGCGCCTTGCACCGCCGCGCCATCCTTGTGTTCAAGGGCATCGATAATGGCGGGGAGTTGTGCACCGATCGCCCGCACCGGCTTCGCCAGCACCCCGAATGATGTCATGTGTTGGACGAGAACGCTCATCCGCTCGGCCTTCTCCTTGGCAACGTCGAGGCTGTTCTCGTCGCCCTCCTGCCATTGCGCGATGCGCGTGCGCAGGTCGGAGATGTTGGCGGCGAGATCCAGGTAGCTGGCGTGGGGGGCCATGGACGTAAACTGAGCGCCCCGCAATGCGGGCAGCCAGTCGCCGTAGAAGGCGTGCGTCACATCATGGGAGGCATCGCCGAAAGCCTTGGCTGCTGGCTGTGCAGCAGTGAAGTCCTTGGCCTTCAGGGCTTTCGACATCGGAGCAACAGCAGCTTGCGTCTTGGCGATGGCGCCCGACAGGTCGTGCGGCCAGACAACGCTACTGAGGACGACTTGGATGCGCTCAAGCTTCTCAGTGGCAATGTTCAGGCTGCCCTCGTCGTCCTTCTGCCACTCGCCAACCCGTGTGCGCAGGTCAGCAATGTTGGCCGTGAGGTCGAGATAGGAGCCATGTATTGCCTCCATTGAAGCCGCACCCGCCCCAGCTTCCTGGCCTGCCGGCGTGCCAGGTGAAGACATTACCGGTCTGGGGAACAGCACCGCCGCCGCCAGAGCTGCCAGCAGCACAAGGCTGAGAACGGCTCTGCATCGTGCTCGATAGTGCATGCGAATGGATTTCACACTTCCTCCTCCTGACTGGATGATTTGGTCCATAGTTCTCCATGCCCTTGCGGGGCACAACTGGACATGTGAATTCCCGATCATATTGCCACACGGCTGGTATCAAGGTCGAGTCGCTGTTAGTGCCGCGAGCCTGCAGCTTAGTTGGACGTGGATACCTGGTGGCACAGCCTTGTGCGGTACCGATCCCAAAGCAGAGCACATGACGTGATAGCCGGGGTCGCGCCTCTATTCTGGCGTTCTTGTCAACAGCATCAAGAACGGAGTGGGACTGGCGACGATGTCAGCACCAGAGAACAGACGGTCGAGGTTTGTATACTCCTGAACGCGTGCCAGTATAGTGGACAAGCAATTCGCGAGACAGTACCAAACAGTCTATCTTTGACTACGCAGTTTGGCCCCAACGCGGGTAGACCGTTTGGCGGATGTCGTCCGGCCTCGCCGTCCTCCTCGATGCGGCGCCAGGCAAGGATGACGCGAAGACGCCCCCACATATTGGTGGGGGCGTTGTGTTATGGCCGACAAGACTACTGCTTGCGTTGTTCGGTGCGGTCGGTGGCGGGCGGCGGCTCGGGTGAGAGAGCCGAGATCTCGGCGCGCCACTCTGGCGTCATCATGACGTCGAGCGCTCCCAGGGAGCCGTTGAGTTGTTCCAGATTGCGTGCGCCAACGATGGGAGCGGTGATGGCCGGATTTGACATAACCCACGCAACGGCCAGCGCTGCCGGGTGTACCCCGCAGGCATCGGCGTATGTCGTGAAGCGATCGGCTACTTCGTAGTTGATGGCTTCGGCGTAGCGGCGCGCGTACGTTTCGTTCTCGACCAGTCGCCCATGCTCTGGTCGCGCCGTTGTGCCGTACTTGCCGCTCAGCAGCCCGCCGCCCAGTGGGCCGTAGGAAACGACGGCCAGCTTTTCCGACGCAGCCAGGGGCAGAATCTCCACTTCGGCCTGGCGTTTGACCAGGTTGTACATGGGCTGAATGCACACGAAGTGCGCCAGCCCGGCGTGGCTCGCGATACCGAGAGCCTTGGCGATCTGCCAGGCTGACCAGTTGCTGACGGCGGGGTAGAGAATCTTGCCCTGGCTGACCAGATCGTCCATCGTGCGCAGCAGGTCGTCCATCGGCAGCGACGGGTCGAAGGCATGGGCATAGTAGATGTCGATGCGATCGGTGCCCAGGCGCTTGAGGCTTTGCTCGACGCCCAGCATGATGTGGCGGCGCGACAGGCCGCGATCGTTGACGCCGGGGCCGACCACACTGTTCACTTTCGACGTGATGACGACGTCGTCGCGGCAACTGGCGATGAGCTTGCCCAGAATCTGCTCACTGCGGCCATCCGCATAGCCGTCGGCGCAATCGAAGAAGTTGATGCTGGCCTCTCGGCAGCGCTGAAAGATGGCGGCTGACGTTTCCTCGTCGGCCTCTTTGCCAAAGGTCATCGTGCCCATGCACAGGCTCGACACTTTGACGCCGGTTTGTCCGAGCAAGCGGTATTCGATGGGGCTCATGGTTTCCTCCTTGCCTGGGTCCAGCGCGCGACCTGCGCCACGAGCGCATCGGCCTCGGCTGGCGTCTCACAACTGACCCGAAGCAGCAATCCCTCGGGCCTAAGCTCGGCGAGCAACGTCTCAACTTCCTGCGGCAGAGCTTGCACCCAGACACCCTTGCCCGCGGCCTGAATGCGTTTGAGTACCGGCAGCCAGTGCAGGGCAGAGGGCTTGCCCGCGCCGGGAACCCACTGCATGGCGGTGAGCCGGGGCAACTCCAGCAGGGCGTCCAGGTGGCGAATGGCCTGGGGGCCGTCCAGGTGGTAGATGGTGCGTTCGACCCACCGCGTCTGTTGCTCGATGCCGGGTAGGAAAAGGTCGTTGAACATGGCCGGCGAGATCATGGCCGAGAAGTCGCATTGCAAATCAGTGGCCGGCTTGCTGGAGCACACGCCTAGCCAGAACATGGATGTGTCCTGCCACTCCTTGACCAGCGCCGACGCTGCCTGCCATATCTCCAGCCACGCTGCGTCGGCCGCCTGGCGGGCTTTGCGCACCTCATCGGGATGCTCGACGCAGTCGAAGGCAAGCTCTGTTGTGCCACGCAGGCGGGCGACGACCTCGCCGGGGGCGTTGAGATCGGGCATGCCGATGAAGTAGCGGCCCTGCGCTTGCGGGCCCACGGCGTCAAACAGGCGCTCGCTGATCTGCCACCACGCATTGCTGCGGTCGAAAACAATCGGCCGGCGCGCGTCCCAAGTCTTGATAATGGGGTCGGCCCAGGCGGTCATGCTGTACGGGTGGATGTGATAGGGGCAGCCCAGGTAGGCGGCCGTGATGGCGACCAGGCTGATCGAGCAGGGAAAGACGACAGGAACGGCGTCTCCCGCGTAGTGCGTATTCTGCACCTCCCGCTCCACGCGGGCCGACACTATCGCCGGGTCGGTGAACCAGGCGTAGGCCTCGTCTGCGCTCAGTTCGGGCGCAGGTGTGCGCTGCCTGGGAGCGGTCACCTGGATGAGCGGCCGGTCGATGACGCCCATCTGCCACCACGCTTCGTGGCGCTGCATGATTTTGTCGATGTCGGGCGGGAACATATGCGCTCTCCGATGTTCGCTCAGTCGGCTGGTCGCCGCCTGACAGGCAGAGTATACGAGTCATTGGGACGGTTGTCAATCATTCCGTCAGCATTGACCAGACAATTCAAGATAATGTGTTGTACTCACCACGGAGGCGCAGAGAGCACGGAGAACATCTCTTGGCCAGTGGCCTTGACGCATCCCGATGCGAGTAGGACGCGGGCGTACTCATTTATGGTCAACTCTGTGTCCTCTGTGTCTCGGTGGTTTTCAAGAACGCTCTTATCTTGGAATTGCTGGAGCATTGACAGGTGAGCCGCTCTCTGTTATGGTACACGCAGTGGAATACGGGCGCAGGAGATGAAGCATGAAAGTGTTTGTGGTGACCGATATGGAAGGCGTGGCGGGCATCGTGTCCTTCGCCGATCAGGCATACCCGACCGGCAAGTACTACGAAGCGGGCAAGAAGCTCGTGACTGGTGAGGTCAATGCTGCCGTCGAGGGGCTTGTGGCGGCAGGCGTGGAGGACGTGCTGGTGTGGGACGGGCACGGCGCAGGCGCGATTGTCTACGAGGAACTGCACCCGGCGGCGCGCTTGCTGCATGGCAGAATGAACGGATTCGCGCGAATCATGCAGGACCTTCTTCCCGGCTACGATGCGGCGGTGATGGTCGGCCAGCATGCTATGGCAGGCGTGGCAACGGGCAACATGAACCATACCCAGGACAGCCAGCGGATTGATTACTATGAGCTCAACGGCCGCGCTATTGGCGAGATCGGCCAATTTGCGCTCTTCTGTGGCGGCCTGGGCATTCCGCTGATCTTCGTGAGCGGAGACGACGCGGCCTGCAGCGAAGCGAAGGATTTGATCCCGGAGATCACCACGGTGGCCGTGAAGCAGGGCGTCAGCCGCGGCGCGGCCATCTCGTTGCCGCTGCTCGAGGCGCGCCGGCGCATTCGTGAGGGCATTGCCGCGGCTGTGCAACGGCAGGGCGCACGATTGGTCAGACCTTTGCAATGGCCGGGACCATATGTTTTGGAGATGCGCTTCTTCCATACCGATGACGCCGATGCACGCGCCGCGCAGTCGGGAGCGACACGCATCGACAAGCAAACTGTCAGCTTCATCGCTGCTGCTGTGCAGGACGTCCTCTACCGCTAGATCAGGGAAGCGCCAGGGTGAAATGTGCGCGAGATACCCGATGTCTCCGCAGACATCGGGTATCTAGCAGGTTGTCGGAGAGCCGATGCGGGGGTTCTTTTTCCACCGCAGAGACGCAGAGATCGCCGAGAAAGAGCACAGAAAACCATCAAAACCTCTGCGTACTCTGCGTCTCTGCGGTGAGACAACTCTCTCCGACAGGCTGCTAGAGACGCAGCCGGAAACCCGATCGTCGGAATTTGTGGGCACTGAATCATCACCTTCAGGCCTTTTTCGGCTCCGAGATGGGTGATCCAGGTCATTTTCAGGCTCAAATGCATGCTCTGATGGAGAGCCAGCATTCGGCGCCGCCGGAATATGGACTTTTCGGCTGCGTCTCTAGTGGCAGTTGTTCGGTCAGTACCAGGTCGTTTGTTCGGGACCGAGATCGACGGCAAAGGCCAGGGCATCGAAGCTCTTCTTCATCAGGTCGAAGCGCACGCCGGCCCAGGCTGGATCATGCCACAGGTTGTTGAATTCGGCGGGGTCATGCTCCAGGTCGAACAACTCGCCGCTGTCGTGACCGTGATAGACGACCAGCTTGTGATGGTGGTCGCGTATCATCGTTGCGTAACTTCCCTCATATCCTTTGGCGGCTTCGCTGTCCGGATTGAGCACATGGTAGTACTCGCTGCGCACGCTGTCTCGGAAGTGCTGCGGATCTGCCGCGCCGGTGGCGATGGGCAGCAGCGAGCGCCCCTGCACACGTGCGGGGACCGCCAAGCCGCAGGCCTGCATGATCGTGGGCGCGATGTCGGTCAGCTCGACGAGCGCGTCGCTGACCAGGCCGCGGGCAAAGCGCTCAGGCCACGAGAAAATCAGCGGCACGCGCATCAGTCCTTCGTAGAAACGGCAGCCCTTGAGCAACAGGCCGTGATCGCCCAGCATCTCGCCGTGATCACTGGAATAGATGATGATCGTGCGCTGGCGCTGGCCGCTGTGCTGCAAAGCCTCGATCATGCGCCCGACCGCATCGTCGATCAGGTTGATCATGGCGTAGTAGGCGGCTTTGACCTGGCGGGCGTTGATCTCTTGCGGACGGCGGGCCTGCGTCTGAAAATCAACGCCGCTCAAGAGCGCCTGGCTGGTGAGGTCGGACGCGCGGAACAACGGGTCGGGGAGCCTATCAGGATCGTATCGCTCCAGATACTCTTGCGGCGGGTCAAAGGGAGTGTGTGGGTCAAACATATTGACGCTCATCAGCCAGGGTTGTTCGCGCTGTTGCTCCATGAAGGCGATGGCGCGATCGGCGCACCACATTGTCTGATGACATTGCGGCGGTAGCTTTTCGGGGCTCTTCTTGACGATGTCGGGGTCAACGCCCTGGCGGCGTAGCCAGTCGGCGTAGGCATGGCCTTCCGGCCAGTCGTTGCGCGGATGGTGGCTCCACTCGAAGACCCGATAGCCATCGTCGCCGCGGGGCTCGATACGTCCCGCGGCGCCCGCCAGGTGCAGCTTGCCGGCCAGCCCGCAATCATAGCCCGCATCGGCCAGCATCTTACTGATCAGGGGCGCCGCGTCTGCCCAGTGGTCGTTGCCGTTGGTGCAGGCGTGGATGGTACTGGGATACATACCCGTGAGAAAGCTGGCCCGGCTGGGGGTGCAGATGGGCGTCTGGCAGTAGGCATGTGTAAAAGTCACGCCGTCTGCGACCAGCCGGTCGACGTTGGGCGTCTGGATGTGGGCATTACCCAGGGCGTGGATGGTGTCGTAGCGCTGCTGGTCGGTGCAGATCCAGAGTATGTTCGGGCGGTCATCATGTGGCGGCATCGTCAGTCTCCTTCCCAGTCCATGTGATCTATGTAATAGCATAACCCAACCCATGCCCAGTGTCAAGGTGACCTGAGCGTCCGATCGCTGCCTGCTGCTTCTTCTTGACACTGGCAACGCTCTCAGCTACAATGCCTGCGAACCAGGCATCCTACCGAATCGAGGAGACAGGGTGAAGATTGGGCTCTCGAGCTGGGCATTTCGCTGGGCCGTGGGTACAAAAGACTTCAGGCCGGCTCATCCACTGACGCACCATGATCTACTTGCCCGAGCAAGCGCGCTGGGCGCCGAGGTGGTGCAGATCTGCGACAATATGCCACTCGATGATCTCGATGACGCCAGCCTGCTCCGGCTGCGCGAGCATGCCGCTCTGCTCGGGCTGACGCTCGAAGTGGGCACGGCGAGCGCACGTGCTGAGCACTTGGCACGCTTTGTCGAGATAGCACGGCTGCTGGGCGCTCGCATCCTGCGTGTGGTTGAGGACAAGAAAGAGTGGAATCCCTCGCTTGAGGACATTGCCGGGGCGCTGCGCTCCGTCTTGCCTGCCTGCCGCGAACACGACGTGACGATAGCCCTCGAGAATCACACCGCGCTGGGGGTGCGCGACCTGGCGCAGATTGAGCGCTCGGTGGACGATCCGCATGTCGGCATTTGCCTCGATACCGCTAACTCTGTGGCCCGGCTAGAAGGCTGGCGCGAGGTGCTGGATGTGCTCGCCCCCCATACCGTATCACTTCACCTCAAGGACGCGACGGCGCAGAAGCGTGGGGTTGGTTTCTACATCAGCGGCGCGCCGCTGGGGGAAGGAATTGTAGACTGCGCGGCGGTGGTGCGGCGCGTTCGAGCCAACGGCCGCGATGCAAACGTTCTGCTTGAGTTCTGGATGGAGTTCACCGGCGACGAAGAGACGACGCTGCGCCAGGAAGAGCAATGGATTGCCAGCGGCCTGGCCTATATACGCCAGATCACATAACGATGGATGTGCATCATGCCAACGCTCGTTGATATTCGGCTGCCCTATGGGCACGAGGAGCGCGTCGCCCGTGCGCTCGCCAGTGCCAAACCCGAGGCGCGCATCGGCGTGATCACACATGCTGCGGATGTGTTGCCTCTCTTGTCTGCGAACGGACACTCGTCCACGTGAGCTAGCGCAATAGCGACATTCCCGAGGAGGTACCAACGTTGGGTTATCATCCCGAGTCATTGATTATTGAACTAAATGACGTTGCCCGGCGGCTGCGCTTGGACGTCGTGGAGATGGTCTACCGCGCCCAGTCCGGCCACCCCGGTGGGTCATTGTCTGCGGCGGACATGGTGGCCGCCCTCTACTTCCACCACATGCGGCTCGACCCGCAGAGGCCGGCCTGGGAGGGCCGCGATCGTTTTCTGCTGTCCAAAGGGCATGCTGCGCCGCTGCTTTACGCCGCGCTGGCTGAGCGCGGGTTCTTTGCACGCGACGAACTGGCGACGCTGCGCCAGCTTGATAGCCGTCTGCAAGGTCACCCTGACCGGCTCAAGCTGCCCGGTGTGGAAATCACCTCTGGCGCGCTGGGACACGGTATCTCGATCGGCGCCGGCCTGGCGCTGGCGGCGCGGCTGGATGGCTCGGATAGCCGGACCTTTGTCATGGTTGGCGATGGCGAGATAGAGGCCGGTATCATCTGGGAAGGGATCATGCTGGCAGCCAAGTATCGCCTGGCCAATCTGACTGTGCTCATGGATTACAACGACGTGCAACTCGATGGCTTTGTGCATGACATCATGCCGCTTGAGCCGGTGGTGGAGAAGTGGCGCTCTTTTGGCTGGCATACGCTGGAGTTGGACGGTCACAACATGCGCCAGGTTCTGGAGTCGCTTGATGAAGCGGCGGATATTCACGACGCGCCGACGGTGTTGATCGCGCACACAACCAAAGGCAAGGGCGTCTCGTACATGGAGAATCGCTCGACGTGGCACGGCAAGGCCCCGACCAGGGAACAATACGAGCAAGCTCTGGCCGAACTGGGAGGTAAGT
This sequence comes from uncultured Ktedonobacterales bacterium, assembly GCA_964402955.1. Lineage (GTDB taxonomy): Bacteria > Chloroflexota > DTOL01 > DTOL01 > DAOUCN01 > CAYOEZ01. Next base: position 24,153 of record CAYOEZ010000042.1, read on the forward strand.
AAGGTGGCAGACAAGGTCTCCATGCGTATTGCCTACGGCCAGGCCCTGGCAGCCTATGGCGCACAGAACAAGAACGTTGTCGTGCTCGATGCTGATGTCTCGGCATCGACGCAAACGCACTATTTTGCCAAAGCATTCCCCGATCGCTTCTACAACGTCGGCATCGCTGAGGCGGGCATGGTGGATGTTGCTGCGGGGTTTGCCTTGCGCGGCAAGATCCCCTTTGTCAACACGTTTGCCTTCCTCCTGGAGCGCGCCACCGAGCAGATCCGCACGGCGGTGGCCTACTCCTGCACCAACGTCAAGCTGATTGGATCGTATGCTGGGCTGTCTGACTCGTTTGATGGGCCGACCCATCAGTCGGTCTGCGACGTCGCGATCATGCGCTCGATGCCAAACATGACGGTGATTGTGGCTGCCGACGCCGTCGAGATCGCCACATTGGTTGTGCTGGTCGCCGAGCTCGATGGGCCGGTGTATCTACGGGTGAGTCGCGCCGAGGTTCCTGTCGTTTACGCAGAGGATCAGAAGGTGGAGATCGGCAAGGGCATCGTCTTGCGTGATGGCAGGGATGTGACGCTGGTGGCCACCGGCGTCATGGTGGAGCGTTCGTTGCGCGCCGCCGATGAGCTTGCCCGCAAGGGCGTCACGGCGCGTGTGCTCGATATGCACACAATCAAGCCGCTCGATACTGCACTGCTTCTGGGTGCAGCGCGAGAAACTGGCGCGCTGGTGACGGCCGAAGAGCACTCGATTCTTGGTGGGCTGGGCGGCGCCGTCGCCGAGGCGGTGAGCGGCGAGTGTCCCGTTCCGATCGTGCGCACGGGCATCCATGATACCTTCTGTGAGACTGGACCGTATGAGGCGCTGCTCGACCGCTACGGTATGGCGGTGGCCGACATCGTGGCAGCCGCCGAGAAGGCCATCGGCCTCAAGAAGTAACAATCACGACGGATTGATGGGACGCGGATGTTCACGGAAGAAGGCACGCATGAGCGGTACAGACAGAAAGATCGGTGGCA
>CAYOEZ010000043.1:0-24846 GCA_964402955.1 uncultured Ktedonobacterales bacterium
TTGCCTATCCAAGCAGTGTTGCTCCAGCTTGCACCGCCAATAGATTCTCCTGACCGATCTCAGCTTTCTGACCGAGCGTAATGGCGTCACTGAGCGCTGCCAGCGGGTAGAGGTTTTCGCGCTGCACGATGGCCGCGCAGGCAAGAAGCGCCGCGTTTTCTTTTGTCATCCGCACCGCTGCGCCCGCCAGGTTCAAGGGGATGAGCTGCGCCTGCGTCTCGACCGGGCCAAGTTCACTACTCCAGTAGAGGCGAGACTCAGACCCAAGCCGCGCCATCTGCGTACGCACGGCCTTCAGTCCATCGCCGCTGAGGACGGCCATGATGTCGGGCTTCTCGGCGCCGGGGTAGTCAATCGGCGTGGGACTGAGGATGACCTCAGACACGGAGTGACCGCTCATCACAGTGACAGGGTAGTCGTCGCGCTGGCTGGCCCACAGGCCCGATAGCACGGCGCCGCGGCCGAGCGCCATGGCCGTCGAGCGCACCTTGCCGCCTGCTGAACCGGCGATGACAAGCGATGTGGAGCGGGCAAGCTCACTCTTATAGGTATGCGGAAACGGCCGGCGCGCCAACGCAGGCTTGCCAGCCCCCGCCGCTGCCGCCTGCTCGCGGTACGCTGCACTGTATTCCGGGGCGTCTGTCTGATAGAGAAGGCCGGTCTTCATCGCCAGCCGCTCCATTGTCTCCAGCATGGCTGCCCGGTTCAGATGGTTGTTGGGCACATAGTAGGCAGTGCAAAGCTCCCAGATGTCGACGAGCGCAAAGCCACCGCTGCTCACAGCCTGTGCGATGACCTCAGACAGATCCTTGTCCCAGGTGGTAGCGCGGGCGGCGAAGCCTGCGCCGTTGACGCCGACGGTGGCGCAGATGTCCAGCGGATGCTCCAGGTTGCCGCCGCGGGTGGTGGCGGTGATGGCGCCGGCGGGCGTCGTGACGGAATGCTGCCCGCCGGTCATGCCGAAGTTCATATTGTTCAGAACGAGCACCGTAATGCCGATGTTGCGGCGCGCCGCCGCCAGCAAGTGCGCTGCGCCGATGCCGCAGCCGCCGTCGCCGATGATGACAATGACCGTCAGGCCGGGATCGGCCAGCTTGAGGCCGGTGGCATAGGTAATTGAGCGTCCATGTAGCCCGTGGAAGGCATGTGTGGCGACATGACGGTCGGACAGCCCGGAGCAGCCGATGTCGGTAACAACGACGATGCGCCCTGGCTCACGCTGCAGGCTGACCAACGCTTCGTTGAGGCGGTTGAGGACCGTTGTGTGGCCGCAGCCGGGACAGAAGGGAAAGGGCAGGGTTGCGGGATCGAGATAAGTTGTCAGGTCAGGCATGGCATAGCTCCACAACTAGCGGATTGCAGCCAGGATTTCGGCGGGTGTGATCAGCTCCCCGTCGACACGGTTGATGCCGATCAGCTCGCGATTGCCGGTCAGCCGCTCGACCTCGCGGCGGTATTGGCCGAGGTTCAGCTCAGCGACGAGCACCCGCTCGATGCCCGTCAGCGCGGCGGTGATTTGCTTTTCGGGAACCGGCCACAGGCTGTGAATGGTCAGGGTGGACACACGACTGCCGCGCGCCCGCGCCTGGCGAGCGGCTTCACGCATCGACCCCGCGCTTGTGCCATAGCTGATCACGAGCGTCTTGGCGCCCTCTTGCAGGTCGGCTCTGGTCAGCGCGATGTCGTCGCGTCGCGCCTCGATCTTGGCGCGCAGGTGCTGGTTGAGGCGGCCAACTGTGGCCGGGTTCTTGGTCAGGTGGCCGCGCTCGTCATGGCTGGAGCCGGTGAGGCGCACGATCTGCGGGCCGCCGATGGGGGCGAAGTCGGGTATAGCCGCTGACGGCGCATAGCGGTAGGGTGTATATGGTCCTGGGGCGGCGGTTGACCGCGTCTCAATCGCCATCTCGTTGTCGTCGATCTCCACGCTCGACAGGGTTGTGCTCACTTCCTTGTCAGCGAGCAAGATGACCGGCGTGCGCAGGCGCTCAGCCAGGTTGAAGGCATGTACGGTCAAGCTGTAGCATTCGAGAACGTTGGATGGGCAAAGAACGACCATGGGGTAGCCGCCGGGTGTGACCCAGCGGGCAAACTGCACGTCGCCCTGGCTGACTGTAGTGGCGCCGCCCGTCGCTGGCCCCATGCGCTGGCAGTCCACGATGACGACGGGGACTTCGGCCATCACGGCCAGGCCGATCTGCTCGCTCATCAGGCTGACGCCGGGGCCGGACGTGGCGGTCATCGCCTTGCAGCCTGCCATCGCCGCGCCAATACACAGACCCAGGGCCGCGATTTCGTCCTCGGCCTGGATGCCGACACCGCCCAGCGCGGGCAAATCGCGCAGCAGGTGAACGAGGATCGACGACGCCGGCGTGATCGGGTATCCGGCAAAGAACGTGCAGCCTGCTGCAAGCGCGCCGCGGGCGATGGCTTCGTTGCCGTCGATGTATTCGCGCATCTGCCACTCTCCTCTCGAGGTGTGATTACAGCGTATCACATCGCAGCAGAGATTGTCAATGCTACGCCACGCCGCCAGTGTCCACCGATACGCCGGGAGGAATGGGACGCGGATTGTCACAGAAGAAGCCGCGGATGCCCACCGATCTTTTTGTTCTATCTGCGCTGATCTGTGGCTTCTTCCGCGAAGATCCGCGTCCACCGTTCATCTCGCCGATCTTGCGCCGGGGCGATCTCCTGTGATATACTGTCGCCATGTCTCACAGCAGGCAATGGCTATGGCTCGTGTGATCGCGGGCAACGACTTCTGTATCGAGAACAGCGGGCGCCGCATCTTACTCGTCAATCCCCCCGTCTACGACCTGCGGCTGGATTGGGCGCGCTGGCAGCAGCCGTGCGGTCTCCTGCAACTGGGAGCAGCGCTGCGGGAGCGCGGGGCAGACGTGCGCCTGCTCGATGTCGTTACTGCCGGCACCAGCGACGAGGGGCGCGTGACCCGCCGCCAGGTGCAAACGTTCGCCCTCGACGGCGAAGACCTGGCCTGGTGGTGCTTTGGCTTGCCCTGGGTGGATATTGGGCGGCTGGCGCGCCAGTGGCTGGCCAGTGGCTGGCAGCCCGACGAGGTGTGGGTGACAACGCTGACCTCTTTCTGGTGGGGAGGCGCAAGCGAGTTCATTCGCCGCGTCAAGTATGACTGGTGGCCTGACGCGCGTGTGCTGCTGGGCGGCGTATACGCCACGCTCTACCCCGACCATGCGGCAGCCAATAGCGAAGCCGATCTGATTGTGACCGGCGCCGTCCCCGAGGCGTCTGCAGCGAGCGACCTGACACTGTATGACCGCCCGCCGTCCAACGCCGGCGTGTATCTCAACATGGGTGCACGGTCAGCGGATGCTGTCGTGGATGAGATTGTGGCCAAGGCGCGCCAGGGCGTGCGCGAGTTTGCCTTTTTTGATGAGGACATCCCTGGCCCTGATCCCGACCGCTTTGACTACGTCTTGCAGAATATCGAGCGCCGTCATCTCAAGGCGCGCCTGGTCGTGCTGGGCAACCTGTGCGCCCAGGATATGACGGAGGCCCGGGCTAGCTGGCTCTATGCCGCGGGTTTGAGCGAGGCCTATCTGCGCTGGGATGCGGCCCTGAACGGGGATATGCAGCGCTACCATCGCGCTGCATACCTGTTCTCAACCTATGCCGGTTTTAAGCCGCGCACCGGCGCGCTGAGCGCCATCATCCACGCCGGTTGGCCGGGCGAGAACCTGGAGGACACTGCCGCTCATCTTCTACAGCTTGCCCATGCTGCCGGGTCGGTGACGGTGTTTCCCTATCAGCCAACGCGCGCGGAAGCCGAGCGTCTCTCGATCAGCGATCCCGCGCAGGCGAACGGTAAGCTATTCCCCTTCGCTACGGCCAATGCTGTGCGTTTCACTGACTATGCCGACCTCTTGCGCCTGGCGGCGACGCTCAACAGCAAGTACCGCGACGTGACCTTCGATTTTCTCGGCGATGACATGATCGCCCGCATGGTGCGCGCCAGCATCCGCCACCGGTTGTGGCAGCCGGCGAAGCACGCAGAGAACGTTGATACAACGCTGATGAACGCTGAAGACACCGCTGATGAACGCTGATCCATTCATGTTTTGGGCAGTATCCGCGTTGATCTGCGTCCCTTCTGCGTTTGTCCGCGTTCTATGAGAACCTGAGGATTCCTATGCTCTTCCAGGATGATATCAACGACCCGGCACGTATCAGCGTATTGAAGACGGGCGCGACGAAAGCGCTGCTGATCAATCCGCCCATCTATGATACGCAGTACTGGGCGCATTGGAGCCAGCCACATGGCTTGCTCAAGGTCGCGGCGTGGCTGAAAGAGATCGGCTACCGCGATCTGTGGTTGATCGACTGCCTGGCGACCGACGAGAAACGTACAGTGCGCTACCGCGTCGACCGCCAGCGCACCGTGCTGCGCGGCGACATGATCAAGACCTCCTACATGTATGGCATGAGCCTGGACGACCTGCGGGCGCAGATTCAGCGTCTATGCGCCGAGAAGTTCACGCCCGAAGAGGTCTGGATCACATCGATCATGACCTACTGGTGGGAGTCGACCAGAGACGTGGTGCAGATTGTGCTCGAGGAGCTGCCGCATGCGGCGATACGCATTGGCGGCGTCTACCCCAGCCTCGCCCCTTGGCACGCCGAGGAGCGCATCGCTGCTCTGGCGCCGGAGCGCATCACGATTGTGCAGGGCGAGATCTACGCCGCGTCCGACTATCCCACCGACCTGTCGCTCTACGACGCTCAACACAGCTTCCACGGCCGCGTGCCCGACTTTGCCCTCATCACCGGTAGCCGCGGCTGCCCCTTTAATTGCGCCTACTGCGCCCAGCTCCAACTCAACTCCGGCATGCGCCGCGTGCGCCATCGTCCGGCCAGCGCTATCGCCGACGATATCGAGGACAAGTATCGCCGCTACGGGGTGCGCGAGTTTGCCTTCTACGAAGATAATCTGCTGATTGCCAAAGATGATTTCAAGGCGCTGATGGAGGAGATCATCAACCGCGGCCTGCACATTCGCCTGTTTGCGCCCGAGGGCATGGAGCCGCGCCTGGTGGACGATGATCTGATGCGCCTGATGAGTCGGGCCGGCTTCCAGAAGGTACACCTGGCGCTGGAGACGATTGACGAAGGGATAAGCCGGGGCTGGAATCGCAAGCACGCCCGTTTCTCGCAGTTCGAGCGGGCAGTCGAGATTGCCAAGAAGCATTTCGCCAACGGCAAGCAGGAAGGCGTCAACGCCTTTGTGCTATTTGGCCTACCCGATGATGATCTGCAAGCTATCGTCAATACGGCGCTCTATGCCGCGCAGCATGCCGGATCGGTTATCCCCATGCTGTTTACCCCTGTGCCCGGCTCGCAGATGTTTGAGCAGTTCAAGGACTACCTGCTCGGCGAGCGCCGCTGGGATTTGCAGCACCTGAACGGCAAGTTGCTGCCCTTCCTGGAATACAACCAGCAGCACCGCTACCCCAACCTGAAGGGGACTGACTACCTGAGGCTGGAAGCGTTCATGGCCCACCTCAACGGGGGCAAGGTGCGCAGCCAGAGTTTTTCCTTCGGCGATGACGGGCCGGTGGCGCGGGCGTTCAGACGGACGTTGGCGGCGGTGGAGTGAGGCGGTTTGCCCCCCCTGCCCCCCAATTCTGGGGGAGACATCAACCCGGCGCTCGCGCGTTCCCCCCAGCATTGGGGGGCAGGGGGGCTAATCCCCTAAGCGCCAATCACATGAGGTAGACAACACATGAGCATGGACGAGGGGTACTCTGGCGTCAAGGCTGTGGTCGAACGCTTCAAGGCTCTCTCCCGCACGGCGCGGCAACATTTCAATGAGCAGAATACGCGCAAGGATTTCATCCTGCCCCTCTTCCGCGCCCTGCAATGGGATGTCTACAACAGCGCCGAGGTCAGCGCCGAGGACAAAGTCTCGCGCGGCTGGGTGGACTTTGCCTTCCGCCTGGGCGGCGTGCCCCGCTTCTTCCTGGAGACAAAGGCGATCAGGGAAGACCTCTCGAAAGAAGTGTGGGTGAAACAGGCAATTGACTATGCCTGGACCAAGAGCGTCACCTGGGCGGTGCTCTCCGATTTCGAGGGATTGCGTGTCTTCAACGCTGAATGGCAAGAGGACGATGCGCAGCGGGCGCAATTCATCGAGTTCAGCATCGACAGCTATCTCTCCGACTTCGAGCGGCTGTGGTGGCTGTCGCGCCCTGAGACGTTGGCGGGCAGGCTCGATCGTGAGGCCGAGAAGTGGGGCAAGAAGGTCAAGCGCGAGCCGGTCAGCCAACACCTGTTCGATGACCTGCGCTCGTGGCGGAGCGAGCTGTTCAGCCATTTGCGTGTCTACAACAAGCAGTGGTCGCCGGCGCAGATTGATGAAGCGGTGCTTGTTCTGCTCAACCGGCTGATCTTTATCCGCGCCACCGAAGACCGCGCCGTGGAGCCACTCCGCCTGCAACCGTTGCTGCGCATGCTGCTGCTGGAGAAGCGTCGACAGAGCCTCCTGCCGGAACTGCGCAAGCTTTTCCGCGAGTTCGATGCCACCTACAACTCCGAGTTGTTCGCCGCCCACCGCGTCGATGTGCTCGATTCCGACCCCGAGCCGTTCGAAACGCTGATTAATGGTCTCTATGGCCGCCAGTCTACCCTCTACAACTTCAACGCCATCGACGCCGATGTGTTGGGCACAGCCTACGAGCAATATCTGGGGCATGTCGTCGCCGAGCCTGACGCCGCCGAGGCGGTGGATAAGCGCGCCAAGCGCAAGTCGCAGGGCATTTACTACACGCCCGGCTTCGTCGTTAAGTACATCGTGCAGCAGACGCTGGGCCGCCGCCTGCGCGAGGACGGTTTCAACGAGTCAAAGCCTGTGCGCATCCTCGACATGGCCTGCGGCTCCGGCTCTTTCCTCATCGAAGCCTTCGATGTGCTCGACCGCTTCGTGGCGCAGCAGAGCGGCGACGCCAGCGCCGCCTATGACCTGCACGACCACGCGCGGCAAATGCAACTGCTGACGCAGTGCATCTTTGGCGTGGACAAGGACGAGCAGGCGGTGGCCGTGGCGCGCCTCAATTTGCTGCTCAAGGCGCTCTACACGCGCGACAAGCTGCCCATGCTGGGCAACATCCGCTGCGGCGATAGCCTGATCTCCGGCGCGGCGGACGATCTGAAGGCTGCATTCGGGCCAGGCTGGCGCAGCAAAAAGCCGTTCAACTGGGCTGAGCAGTTTCCCGAGGTGATGCAGCAGGGCGGCTTCGATGTCATCATCGGCAACCCGCCGTACATACGCGCAGAGAACATGCCACGAGATGAACGTGACTATTACATGCTCGTGGGCCGATTCGATGTTGCATATGGTCGCTTTGATATACATATTCTCTTTCTCGAGCGTGGGTTGAAGCTCCTGAAAGCAGATGGTGGCCGACTCGGTTTCATTGTACCGTTTTCTATGCTCTACCAGAACTACGGGGAGAAACTACGGCAGTTCATACTGGACACCTGTGTCATTGAGACGATTGTCGATTTCTCCAAGTTCAAAGTATTTGAGGATGCAAACGTGGATACGTGCATTCTGATTCTTCGGAAGGAGGAGGATATCCGGGTTCGGCAGAATAACGAGATTCAGGTTATCTCACAAGCTGACTACTCAACAGGCATCAACACAGCACCGTCCTTGATTCCCCAGTCCGCTTTTCGTCACACCCCAGGACAGATGTTTCGTCTTGAGCTTGCTGGGGCTGCCTTAGATTTGGTGAAGAAGATCGACGGATTGAGTCTCAAACTTGGTGCCATATGCTATTGCGTAATAGGTGCGGTACCGCACGACAGCAAGACTGGACAATCAAAGGATTCTCTAATCTTCAAGTGTGCCACAACTGATACCTGCAAACCTTATATTGAAGGCAAGGAACTGACTCGTTATGCGCTGAATTGGCAAAGCAGATATCTTGCCTACGAACCAACAAGAATGCATAGAGCCAAGTTCCCTGAGCTATTTGAGAGTGCCAAACTTATTGTGCGAAACATATCTGGGGCTGAGGGGTTGATTGCGACCTTTGATCAGAAAGGGTTTTATGCAAATGACACCGTTAGCTTATGCGTAAAATGGGAGTCGCTTGAAGGGGTGAAGGCGGATCTAAACGTGAGGAAGCCAGAGGCACCATCAGATGCCGCCAGATACGATCTTCGTTACTTACTTGGTCTGGTGAACTCAAGAATGGTAAATCGTTATTTCTGGCTTTCCTTGGGAGGCGGACTGCATGTGTATCCGGAGTTGGTGCGTAACCTTCCTATCCGTCTCATCAACTTCTCCGACCCTGCCGACAAGGCGCGCCACGACCAGATGGTGACGATGGTGGACGAGATGTTGGCGTTGCAGAAGGAATACGCTGTGGCCGAGCGCGACAAAGAGGGCAGCCGCCACGAACTCAAAGGCAGAATTGACCGCCTCGACGCCGCCATCGATCGCCAGGTGTATGAGCTGTACGGGCTGAGCGACGAGGAGATCAAGATTGTGGAAGGCGGGGACGGGTAGCGCGTGCTGGCCCCCCTGCCCCCCAATTCTGGGGGGAAAACGCGCGAGCGCCGGGTGGCTGTCTCCCCCAAGATTGGGGGCAGGGGGGCTTTCCCCAGAATTAGGGGGCAGGGGGGCTTTCCCCGCACACCGAGGGGCAAGCGTTGACTGAGGTGCTATAATGGTAGCGGACAGCGAGTGAGGACATGTGTTCAAGGAGGCGAGCAGATGGGGCCCAAGCTGGATGGCGCTACGATGTCAGCAGCCGACAGAAGAAACGTGCGCGCGACCCTTTCTGAGTTGCAGGCCGAACTACAAAAGCTGTACGGCCAGGATGCGCCTGCTATAGTCGTCTATGGCTCTCATGCTCGCCGTCAAGCGCAGCTAACCTCCGACGTTGACGTCTTGCTTCTCTATTCTACGGCTGTCAGTCGCGGCCGAGAGATACAGCGTGTGAGCCAGATATTGGCCGATCTGAACCTCAAGCGCCAGGTTCTGGTTTCCATCCTACCCGCCACTCTGGCTGACTACAACAATCCAGCCAGTCCCTTCTGGACAAACGTGCGCCGGGAAGGAGTCAGCCTTGATGCAATCTGAGCCGCTGCTGCAGAAGGCCGAGCGATTCATTCGTTCTGCGCACGTTCTGGCTGCCGATGGTGACTTTGACTCGGCCGCTTCCCGTCTGTACTATGCCATGTTTTTCGTGGCGGAGACTCTTCTTGCCGCGCGCGGACTGGCATACTCCAGTCACAGCGCGGTCATTTCGGCTTATGGACAGCAGTTCGCCAAGACCAAAGAGTTGGATCCGCTCTTCCACCGCGCCATGCTTGGCGCGTTCAGCCAACGCCAGGTGAGCGACTATTCGGTCGACTCCGGGCTCACACAAGAGGACATCGACGAGTTAGCAGCCGATGCCTCCCGCTTCCTGGCCGCCGCTCGTCTCTGGCTGACTGACACCGGTCAGGCACAATGAACGCCGCGCTGTAAGCCTTTGCAGTGTTTGCGGTAACTGCCTTGACCTGCGCATCGCATGACTATTGATTCCACCGGATCAGAGAAGCACGCCATGACCAATTCCCTCCTCCCCTCCTGGAAGGATAGGACCACCAAGGATACCATCTTCGACTACGTCCGTTGGGTCACAGACGCCGCCGGCCCCGAATTGTCCCCCTGCCGCGGCGCATCGCCGCTTTCGACCATGACGGCACGCTGTGGTGCGAGAAACCGATGTACGTGCAGATGGCATACATCCTGGACACGCTGCAGCAGCGGGTCGAGCAGACGCCGGCGCTCCGGCAAAATGCGACGGTCAGGTCGCTCCTGCTGGGCAATCTGGCGGCCATACGCAGCGTCAGCATGGCCCAGTTTCTCGATATGATCACAACCATCTACCACGGCCCGCTGCCCGATGAGTATGAGGCTGACGTGCGCGCGTGGCTGGGGCGCGCTCGACACCCACGCTTCGGCGTGCCCTACACACAGCTTGTTTACCAGCCTATGCGTGAGCTGATGCATTACTTACGCGCCCACGGATTCAAGATGGTTGTCTGCAGCGGCAGCGGCATCGATTTTGTGCGGATCTTGGTTTGCCCTATTTTCTCTTGTCGCTGACAGCGAAATGTGATACAATGAGGGTGTGAGGGAAAATATGCCCATTATCACCCGCAAAAAGTTCCATGTGGACCACGATGTGCGCCCGGTCCACGTCATGGCCGTCTTGCAGCAGATGTCGCCCTTCGTGGGCGATGTGCGAGCAACGCTCCTGGCCGATCTGGCCGAGAGCGGCTACACAATCAATCCCCATCACCTCTTCTGGAATCTCAAGGTTCTGCGCACACTCGGCCTGACCGATGTCGACGAGAAGACGGAATCGTGGCGTCTGACCAAGCGCGGCGTCTATCTGCGCGCCCTGGCGGCGTGGAATCCGAGCACGTTCTACGACATGATGCACTACCTGTATTACACCACCTGGGACTTCGGCGACCGTGAGACGGCGACGTTTTCCTGGACGTACCAGACCGTCTCCAACCTGCTCTGGCAGCGCCGCCCTACTGTCATCGATGGCAAGGGACTGGCCATTGAGGTGCGCGATCGGGCCTTGCATGATTTCGAGCTAGACAGCGTTTCAATCACTGATTACGCCGTTGATGGCGTGTACAACTGGCTGCGTGTCCTCGATCCGGCATTTGCCTGGACCGACACGAAATCGCGCCGCCGCGAGACGAATGGCGGCCGGCCGGCCTGCACGCCGGAGCTGTTCCTGATGGCGGTTGACTATCTCTACCGCGTCAAGAATGTCCCACATAACCGGCCCATGCTCATGGATGAAGACAAGATCGCCATTGTGTGCCGTTTGTGTCTGCTCGACCCGCTCAAGTGGAAGAGCGTCCTCAACCGCACGATTGAGCAATTTGCCATTCTGCACCGCATGGGCAGCGCCAACGGCCCGCAACTGACGCTCGAACGCGCGCCGCGGCTGATCGTCTGGCCGGGCGAGGCAGATATGGTGCTGGCCGAACTGGAGTCGATTGAAGAGCCGGCGCGGCCGGGCAAGGCCGGCGATGCTGACACCGACGATCTTGACGACGAGGGTGATGCGGACGATGACGATGATGAGGAGTGAGGAACAGGGTTCAGGGCACAGGGTATAGGGTTCAGTGGCCAGGGTCTGGTGGATTTGTGCAGACCCTGGCCCCTTTTTGATCCTCAGACGGGCGTTGCGCCACGCGGCCTGACCTCATTACTCAGGTTCAGACCGTACCTCAGGACGCGAACCCTGGACGCACGCATCACACATGAGTTTGTCAACGGTATTTGATGCGAATATGCAGTAAGGAACCTCACGAAGCGCACATAAGCTGGACGACAAATCGAGGAGGACGCGTTCATGCCAATCGCCTATACACTGACCGACTACACCTACAAGTACCGTTCTGATGCTCCTCCGGTGCTCACTTGGGGACAGACGACGCTGCAGATCAGCGCCCTGCGCAACGAGATGGTAGCCTGTCAGCTTGTGATTCAGTCCAGCGAAACAGTGTTGGCTGTGCTGGGGCAAGCGGCGCTGTTGCACTGGACCCCCACCCCGCGCCTGCGTATTTGGCTGGGACAGTGGCTGGGGCCGGATGGACGCCCCCTCGCCCCCAATGCCCGATACAGCGGGGCAGGCTCTTCTGGGGGAAGGCAGGCCCGCCCTCCTGCCCCCAATCTTGGGGGAAAACAGGACAGCCACCCTGCCCTCAGCGCTGAACCACAGGGGGACGGCCAACAGCAGACAGAGGCCTCCTTCGTGGGGACGGTGGCGGCGGATAGCGGCGATAAGATCATCGCTGACCCGCTCTTGCACCAGGAGAGCGTCGAGGTCGCCGCACATTGTCCCCAGGCGATCTGGCTGTCGATACGCTTCCCCGCAGACGCCGCGCCGGGCCGCTACACATTGCCGCTGACGCTCTACCGCGCCGATGATTTCGTCGATGAGACAATCGTGGGGCAAGCGAACGTGACGGTCGACGTGCAGGCGCTGACGCTGCCCGACGCGCGTGACTTCAGCCATCACCTGGACCTCTGGCAGCACCCCACCGGCATTGCCCGCGGCCACGCCGTGCCGCTCTGGTCAGACGAACACTGGCGGCTGATTGAGCTGTATGCGCAGGAGATGGCGCGGCTCGGCCAGAAAGCCATCACCATTATCGCCTCTGATTCGCCGTGGGCCGGCCAGAAATGCCGCCGCAACCCGGAGTACCCCTCCACGCTGCACGAGTACAATATCGTACACATCGCGCGCGGGGACGACGGCCGGCTACGCTTCGATTTTTCTGACCTTGATCGCTATATCGAGACCTATATGGCCCTCGGCATCGATCGCGAGATCGGCGTCATCGGTCTGCTGGCGGCATGGGATGAATCATTCGGGAAGCCACTGCGCGACCATCCCGACAATATTCGCCTGGCCTGTCTCGATGATGCAAGTGGCTGCCAGACCTGGCTGCGCACGCAGCGGGAGCTCGGCGAGTATCTGGCCGAGCTGCGCCGCCACTTGCAGCAGCGCGGCTGGTGGGAGATCACCCGTTTCCTGGCCGACGAGCCGACCGATGTGCCCCTTTTCCGCCAGCGGCTGGATTTCGTGAAATCGGTGTGCCCGGACGCCAAGATCAAGATTCCCATCAACAGCGTGCACATGGTTGAGCCATTTCTGAACGACGTGAACGACTGGATTCCCCAGCTCGAGGGAATCGGCGCCGATGTGGCGACGTTTGAGCGGGCGAAAGCCAAGGTGCAGGCGCAGGGCGACCGCTTTTCCTGGTATGTGTGCTGTCACCCTGCCCGGCCCAACAACTTCATCACCTCGCCGTCGATCGAGGCGCGCTTCCAGGGCTGGTATTCAGCCTGGGCGGGACTTGATGGCTTCTTGCGCTGGGCCTTCACCTGCTGGCCGGCCGATCCCTGGGGCCGCCCGGCGTGGCGCTTCCCGGACTGGAAGAGCGGCGACATGTTCTTTGTCTACCCCGGTAAGGAAGGGCGCCCGGTGCGCACGCTGCGCACGGAAACGTTGCTCATGGGTATCCAAGACTTCGAGTTGATCGCCCTGGCACGGCGGCAGGCGACGAGCAAGCCGGCCGTGCAGGCTGCGCTGGATGCTGCCTTCGCGCGTGTTGTGCGCGGCAGCCTGGCTGATTTCACGAATGTCGCAGCGAAGGCGCCGGAGTCACTGTATTCACTCGCCCCCTCCGATTACGACGCGGCGCGGCAAGGCATCATCGAGGCGCTGGCGCTCTGACGAGGGGCGCCAGCCCCTCTCCAGCCTGTCCATCTGCCAGCATATACGCACGCTCAAAGGCTTTTCAGCCTGGCTGCATGAGAAGCGGTATACCCGCGCGAACGTACTAAGGAACGGTAGACCATCGAGACTCACAGGCTCTCACGCTGTCCGATGTTCGGACTCCGTTTCGGAGAGCACGGCGAAGCATCCCTGGAGAAGACCCTACGCTGCGCCCAGTGTGATGCTCACCTCACCATTCGTGTCGTGCACTTTAGGCGAGAAAGTGCTCTCGAACTCTCGCCGCAATCTGCGGATCGGTCATCTTGTCAACAGTTTCAATGCCAACCACGTGTTGTTTGAGCCCCTTGCTTTCGAGAAGCTTTGCCAGCTCGCCCTTCGCCTCGCCGGGACCGAGCAACAGAATGGACTCCGCGTCATGGATATAGGCGATGACGTCATCGTAGAAGCGGTCGAGATGGCCCGCGTATTGCCGGTCGCGGATGTCAGCCGCAGTGCCCCCTTCCGATAAGTCCTCGGAGAAGGTGACGTGCTGCTCCATGTTCGATGCAAGCACTCTGATTTCTTCGCCGCCGTCGCTCAGAAACACCATGACGGCCTTCTTGTGATCGATCCATAGACCAACTTTGCCTGGCATTGGTTTCTCCTTTGTTTTTTGCCTGCTTGCCTGCGTCGCCTCAGTCACAGCGTGGTGAACGTGCTGTTCAGCCGGATGTGACCGTGTCGAACGACTGAGACGTCTCACGACTGCCCAGAGTGACAACGATCTGATGCTCGCCGGCGCCCGGGACAGGGATCTCGTTGCCCGGCAGGACCTGGCCATCCATGGTGACGTGCCGGATGCCCCGACTCACACCCGTCGGGTTCTCTACTCGTATGTGCAACGTCGCGGCGCCCGCCCGGTACGTCACCGCGTAGCCCGGCCACGCTTTGGGAATGCAAGGATCCACACGCAGAGCCGCGCCGGCGCGCTGAATACCCAGGATAGCCTCCAGCCCGAGACGGTACATCCACGCGGCAGAGCCGGTGTACCACGTCCACCCCCCGCGACCAACCTGCCCTGCTGCCTTGTAGACGTCGGCGGCCACGACGTACGGCTCCACTTTGTACCGCTCCATCTTCTCAGCATTGTCAGCGTGGTAAATGGGGTTGAGCATGCGGAAGAGGGCTTCCGCGTCGTCGCCACGTCCCATGGACGCCAACGCCCACACCAGCCACAGAGCGCCATGCGTGTACTGACCCCCGTTTTCCCGGATACCGGGCATATAGCCCTTGATATAGCCCGGGTCCGCCAAAGTTGCGTCAAACGGCGGCGTGAACAGTAAGAGAAGCCCGTTCTTTTCATCCCGGAGCATGGAGAGGGCCGAATCTATCGCTTGCTCGCTGCGGGCGCCATCGGCTGCGCCAGACAGGACGGCCCAGGACTGGGCAATCGAATCAATGCGGCATTCCCGGTTTGCTGCTGAGCCCACAGGTGTGCCGTCATCGAAAAAGGCGCGCAGGTACCATGCCCCGTCCCAGGCGCTCGACTCCAGCGCCTTGCGCAGCTCGCTAGAACGCTGCAGGTAGCCATCCGCGGTCGTCGCGTCGCCCCGCTGGCGGGAAAGGTCGGCGAACTGCGTCAACGTGGCAAACAAGAACCAGCCGAGCCACACGCTCTCGCCCCGGCCCTGAATGCCCACCCGGTTCATTCCGTCGTTCCAGTCTCCACTACCCATGAGCGGCAGACCGTGCGGCCCCGCTGTGGCGCCTCGTGCTATCGCCCGTTTGCAGTGCTCATACAAGCTGAACGAGTCCTTGCTGCTTGCATAGACACCATAGCGCTCATCCTCACCGGACTCCAGGAGCGGCGCTGTGAGGAACGGCAACGTCTCGTTCAGGATAGACTGATCGCCTGTGGCGGCCACGTAGCGGGCCGTCACAAAGGGCAGCCAGAGCAGGTCATCGGAGATGCGGGTTCTGACGCCGCGACCGGCGGGCGGATGCCACCAGTGCAGAACGTCGCCCTGCTCGAATTGCTGGCGGGCCGCCCGCAGAATATGCTCGCGAGCCAGCGCCGGGGCGGCGTGCACCAGAGCCAGCACGTCCTGGAGCTGGTCACGGAAGCCGTAGGCGCCACTGGGCTGGTAGAGGGCGGACCGCCCCCAGAGGCGGCAGGCCAGGGTCTCATACAGAAGCCAGCGGTTAAGCAACAGGTTCATGCCCGGTTCTGGGGTGCTGACTTGCACATGGCCGAGGAGATCGTCCCAGGCCGATGTGGCGGCGCTCCAGGCTGCCTCTACCTGCTGTGGGTCCTGGAAGCGGCGGATGAGTTGCAGCGTCTGCTGCCGGTCCTCTCCCTCGCCTAGCAGAAAGTACACCTCTTCGGCTGCTCCTGGCTGCAGCTCTATGTGCACCTGCAAGGCGGCGCAGGGGTCTCGGCCTGCCTCGACGGTACCAGATAGACCGACGCGGTTGAGCGCCATCGGGTGAGCGAGGCTTCCCATGCGGCCGAGAAACTCTGCCCGATCGGCTGTGAGGCCGTGTAGCCGCTTGCTGGCCGCCGCGAAGGCTATCCGCTCGCCGAACTCCGCATTGTAGGCGTTACGAGCCAAGAGCGCCTGGGTCTCCGCATCGAACTCAGGCACGACATACTGTTGGCTGGCGTCTCGCAGCACGCCAAGCACCCACTCCGCGTAAAAAGTCGCGGTTATCCGGCGCGTGTGTTGCCAGGTGTTCTCCAAGCGTAGCTGTACAATCTTGACGGGCGCATCCGGCGCCACAAAGTAACGCAGCCGCTGCTTCAGCCCGTGGCTCCATTGCTCCACAACGCTATACCCGCCGCCATGGCGCACCATGTATGGCGCGCTGCCGCGACCAGGAGCAGGCGCTGGTGACCAAACTTCTCCTGTCTCCTCATCCCGCACGTAGACGGCTTCGCCGGGAGGATCAAGCAGCGGGTCATTGGACCAGGGCGTGAGCCGGTTTTCGCCACTATTGAGCGACCACGAGTAGCCCGCCCCGGCCTCTGAAACCAAGAAGCCGAACTCGGCGTTCGCGACTACGTTGATCCACGGCGCGGGTGTGCTCTTGCCCGGCTCCAGATATATGACATACTCATGGCCGTCCGGGCTGAAGCCGCCCAACCCGTTATCAAAGAGAAGATCAATGGGTCGTGGCACCTGTGGGTCCGGCTCCGCCTCCTGGTTTGGCGCCAGAACCGGCGTGAGAGGCGGCAGCGGACCTCGCTCCTGTGCCAAGACCTCCACTTGATGCTCAAGTGAGCCCTTCTGCGGGTCGATCACGACCCGGGCTGCCGTCTCCAGCAAAACGCGGTCTGCCTCGCCCATCTGATCGGCGTACACAATGAAGAGGCCGCCGCGCCGGTTGAGCCAGTCCTCGCTATTCAACCGTACCCGCAAACGTTGAATCTGATGACGTACATCGTCATCGTAGCTGCTGGCCTGCTCAAGCATGATCACCAGATCAATCGTCAGCCGGCGATTCCTCCAGTAGGTATGCGCCCGTAGTAGGAGCTCCAGCAGCGGTAGATCTTGCAAGCCACTGAGCCTGAACAACAGGATTGGGTAATCGCCGGAGATGCCGAAAGCCCACAGGCCGGACTGCCCTTTGACATTGGCCGCCAGGGTCTGGGGCTGTGGCCGCAGGGCGGCGTGTGGATACAGGAGCAGTGAGAGCAGTTCCTGGATGTGCTGTAGATCCGGCGTGGTCAGCTCAAGTTGGCGAAGCTCCAGGTCAGCCCGTGAGCGGGCCATGGCGAAGGCCCGCTCCTGCATAGACCACGGCTGATAGCGCGTCGCCAACTCAAGTATCTTGGAGCGTGACCCGGCCGCCATGGTCAGGTACGTTACCTGGGCCTTGCCGTGGGGCTCCAACTCGATATCCTGCCCCAGTGACATGATCGGATCAAGAGTGGCGCCCGTGGTGCGGCTCAGTTCGTGCCCTGGATCGCGCAGCGCCAGCGGGCGCCGCTCATCCGCTCCCCGGCCCATGAAGCGCGCCCGGTCGCTCTCGTGGGCGCCTGTGGGCTGCTCGCCCTGGGGCAGAACCAGCGTGTGCGCCATGTATAGCGGCTGCTCAGACTCAGAGCGTGGGCGGCGGCGGAAGAGCAGCGTATTGAGCTCGCCCACGTACTCGCTTTCGATGAAGAGTTTGTTGAAAGCCGGGTGCCGTGCGTCCGTGGCCTGGCGCGCCAGGATCACTTCGGCGTAGCTGGCCACGCGCAACCGGCGGCCCTGGTCGCTCTCGTTCGTGAAGGTCAGGCGGCGGATCTCCACGTCATCATCCGGCGCAACCGTCAGTTCCATCGTCACAGAAATGTCTCCATCTGTGCGCCGGAACTCGGCCATGTGCGCGTAGAACTGGACATTCTGGCTGGCTGGCTGGCTGGCGGTCGGCTGGAAGGTGGCCGACCACAGGGCCCCGCTCTCTCTGTCCTGAATGTAGATCCAGCTGCCCCAGTTGTCCAGCGTCGTGTCTGCCCGCCAGCGTGTCAGGCCAACGTCCTGCCAACGACTGTAGCCGCCGCCTGCGCCGGTAATGAGCACGCCGTAGCGGCCGTTCGACAAATAGTGGACGTGAGGTGCTGGGCCATGTACCGGCACGCTCCACGGGTTGATGCTGGCCGGCGCCTGCACGCGCTGCATACCGCGCTCGCCATCTGGTTGCAGTACCTCCATCGGGACATCGACCGGGATTCTCTCCTGCAGCAGCCACTGTACGCTGCGGATGCGCGGGTCCGAGTGGAAGCGCCGTATCATGATGTCATCCTGCAGGTAGTTCACCAGGGACAGCAGAATCATCCCCTGATGGTGGGCCATGTAGGAACGCACGATGCCATACTTCTCGCCGGGTGGCCGCCGGGTGGGTGTGTAATCCAGTGCCTCATAGAGCCCATAGGAGCCCACCATCCCCAGCCCGCGCAAACGGACGAGGTTCTCCAGCACATTGGCCGGCCGCAGATTCAGGGCCAGAACGGAGGCGTATGGCGTCACCACCAACTCGTCAGCCAGGATGCGCTTGAAGCCGAGGCCTGGTACGCCGAAGGCGCCGTACTGGTGCCCCAGGTTGGCGTCAAAAGCAAAGTAGCCCGACTCGGAAATACCCCATGGTACCCGCTTGCGGCTTCCGTAGGCCATCTGCTGCTCGACGACGGCGATGTTGGTCTGGTGGAGGAGGGTGCCTTGTGGGCTCCTCATCAACAGATCCGGCATAAGATACTCGAACATAGTGGCACTCCAGGAGAGCAGCGCCTGCGTGCCATCCAGTTGAGTTAGAGGCCGGGCCAGGTGCAGCCAGTGACTGGGCGGCACGTCATCCTTGCTGATGGCCACGATGCTGGCAATGCGAGATTCCGACGCCAGCAGGTCGTAGTGGTTGGCGTCCAGGCTCGCGGCTGCCAGATTGTAGCCGATACGGAAGACCTGCCGCTGCCGGTCGAAGAGGAATGAGAAGTCCATCGCCTGGAAGTAGTCCTCGGCCCGGCGGTCGATATCCGCGAGCCCATCGAGCAGATCCTGAGCCGTGGCGGCGGCCGTGTGCACCTTCTCTTGCAGCGCCGCACACCAACTGGCCGCTTGCTGGGCCTCGGCGCTGTCCGCCTGCGCAAGCTCTGCTTGTATTGAGGCCAGCAGTTCTTCTCCCTGGCGGCAAACATCCGGCAATTGGTTGAGCGCGACGACCGGCGGCAATGTGCTCTGTAGCTTCTGCCATAGCCTGCGTACGCCCTCCGGGGCGTTGGCGCTCAGCAGTTGAGGAGGCGCCTGGAAGGCGGAGAGCCAGGGCAGGTGTGCCTCCAGATTGCGTTGGGCGCTCTCCAGGCATTGCCGTACACGCACCGTGGCGGTGCGGAGGTCGCGCAGGGTAGTGGCATCGGTCGTTCGTGAATGCGCCTCCACCAGGGAGAGTATGAGGTGTTCCATCTCCTGCAAGCCCTGGCCGCCCAGCCTGTTCAGCAATGACCACCATGTCTGGGGGTTCTCGCGGGCGGCCAGCACATCCTGCCAGACGCTAGCCAGCCAGTCGAGAAGTGGGAGCACTGCTGGCCCCAGGCGCAAGCCCTGAATATCCCGCGCGACATCGGCGAGCAAACTGAAGGTGTCAAGCACGCCCTCCCACATCTGCCAGCGCTGGATAGGCGCCTGGCGCAGGTCCTGGCAGGCCTGGCCGAGCGTAAGGAGGCACGCCGCCAGGTTGCCGCTATCTACAGTTGAGACGTAACGCGGTGATAACGGCTCCAGGCTGCGGGTATCATACCAGTTCAGAAAGTGGCCGCGATAGCGCTCCAGTCCGGCCATGCCGTCGAACGTAGCGCGCAGGCGGGGCACAAGGTCACGCAGGCCGACGTAGCCCAGGTCGTAGGCTGCCAGGATCGACATGAGGAGCATGCCCATATTCGTTGGCGAGGTGCGATGAGCGACCACTTCACGCGGGTCTTCCTGGAAGTAGTCAGGCGGCAACCAGTTGTCCTCTGGGCCGACAAACTGCTCAAAGAACAGCCAGGTGCGCCGGGCCAAAGTACGCAGCACATAGCGCTGCTCCTGGCTGAGCGGGGGCGGCTCATGGCGCAATGGCCGGCCAATTAGATGGGCGATCTCGGGCGATAGCATCCAGGCGATGAGCAGAGGGGAGGCCGCGCAGAGTGCGTCAAGGGAGTGAACAGCGGCCGCTATCACCAGGACGGCGGCCAAGGCGCGTGCTGCCAGGAAGCGGCGTTGGGTCGCGGTGCTGCTGCCGGAAAGGCCGAAGATGCGCACGGTTTCCGCGGCCGTGGTCCACCGCAGGAGGCCGCGACGGGTCACGAATAGCCGCCACAGAGTGGTGACGATGGCGTCCGCGGCGGTCAGCGCTTCGTAGGGCAGAAAGACCAGAGCCAACAGCCAGCGCGCTCCGGCGTAGAACAAGTGCCGGGTAATCCCCCGCCTCGCCCCCCGCCTGGCTCCACGCAGTAATTCGGCCAGGAGACCAGTCATGACCGGCATGGCTGGCGCCAATGCCCCGACGATGGTCCAGGCCAGCGGCGATCCCGGCAGGAATAGCCAACCCGCCACCAGCAGCGCCAGCAGGCTCGGGGCCAGCAGGCTGCGGCGCAGGTTGTCTAGGATCTTCCAGCGATCGATGACGGAGAGACTGTTCGGCCGCGTCCCTCCCCGGCCGTCCGGCACGCGCGGCAACAGCCAGGGGAGAATCTGCCAGTCGCCACGCATCCAGCGGCGCATCCGCTGCATATGCACCAGGAAGTTGGGCGGGTAATCCTCCAGGATGACGATGTCTGTTACCAGGCCAGCACGGCCGTGAATGCCCTCAAACAGGTCATGGCTGAGCAAGGTATTCTCGGGCACACGTCCGCTTAGGCTCCGCTCAAAGGCATCGACGTCGTAGATGCCTTTGCCGATATAGATACCTTCGCCAAAGAGGTCTTGATAGACATTCGATACGGCCCTCGTATACAGGTCAAGCCCTGTGTCCCCGGAGAAGATGTGGGTGAAGAGAGAGACGTTGGCGCTGGTGGGCGTGATCTCCGCACGCGGCTGCAGCAGTGTATAGCCGGCTGCCACCGCTCCAGTAAGTGGGTCGAATTCCGCCCGGTTGAGTGGATGGGCCAGTGTGGCAACCAGCGCCTGGGCGCCGCCTTGCTCTAATTGTGTGTCAGCGTCGAGCGTAATGACGTAGCGCACCCGTCGCAGTCTATCCAGGTCACCAACAAGATCAGAGAAGGAACTCGGGCCGCTATCACGCAATAGCTGATTCAGCTCGTGGAGCTTCCCGCGCTTCCGCTCCCAGCCCATCCAGACACCTTCTTTGGGATTCCAGAGCCGCCGGCGGTGCAGGAGGTAGAAAGGCCTCCCCGTTGCCAGCATGTACTTCTGGTTGAGGATCTCGATCCCGGCTCGCGCCCGCTCAAGGAGGGCATCGTCTTCGGGCATCTTCTCCTGGGCAGCATCGCTGAAATCTGTCAGCAGAGCAAAAACAAGATGATCGTCCCGATTGCGCAGGAAATGCTGTTCCAACTGCGCCAAGAGGGACGCCACATCTGCCGGACGGGTGAGCAGCGCCGGTATGGCAATCAAGCTCTGGCAGCGCTCGGGGATACCATCCTCGAAATTGAGCTTTGGCAGGGCCTCCGGCTTGACAATGAGGGTGGTGATCCAATCCACCAGGCTCGCGGCCACGGTCAGGGCCGGCGCCAGTGTCAAGACTGCGGCCAGCGCCAATTGGGACAGCCCTGCTCCTGCGACGGTAAGATAAAACAAAAGAGGCAGCATAACCAGCAGGTAGAGGAGGCCAATACTGCCCAGGTAGGCAATTGTGGCATGGGCCAACACCCAGCGGACGAAGCGCCCTGCCAGGTGGGGATGGTAGGCGAGCCGCTCTTCCAAGGCTGCCCGCCCCGCGTCAACGAGGAAGTAGCCGGCGTGGACTGCCCGTGGCGCCGCAAGCCCTTCCCATCCGTCAAGCGTGTCCGGCGCGTAGCCGTCGCCCCCCGACGTGTCGGGGCTTGCGGCGCTGGCGGAGGCCATTTCTGCCGTCTGCTGGCGTGCCGCGGCGGCCGGGAGGGGGTGGAGCGCCGGCTGGGCCTCCAGCGCGGCCCGAGCCAGGGCGACAGCCTGCCGCGCAACCTCCGTCTCAGCCTGACCGCTGGTCTTCGCCAGGTCTTCCACCACCTTGCGATAGCGGTTGCGAGACTCTTTCTCCATGCGGGGGTAGATGCCCGCCGGGTCGCTCCTCAAAATGCGCTCCACCTGGCTGACGCTTTCGAAGAAGACGTGCCAATCCTGGGTGGACAACGTGCGCAGGCTGGTGATGCAGTTGGCCACGATCTCGTCATCTGCCGGGCGCGCTCCCAGCGCGAGCGTGGGTAGGGACTTGTCGCGCTTGATGCCGGTGATACGGCTGATGGCTTGAGCCAGGCACTCGAGAACGGCAAAACGCAGCATGACCGGCAGCGCCCAGAGCTCGCCCATGGTCGCCGAGGCCATCTCTTCATGCGTCGCGACGAACTGCTGGAGAGCGTCGACGTCTAGCTGGGTGTCTTGTTTTACGAGCAGATCCTGTGCCAGGACGTAGATGCGGGGGATGCCCGATAGAGCGGGGCAGGCTCTGCCCGCCAGCGCGCCCGCAGCCGATACCGGTAGCTGCCGGTAATAACCCCGGGGCATATCTTCCCTTATCTGGCGCACGGTCTGCTGGGCAACATAGTAGTTGTCCAGAATCCACTCCGCGGCATAAGACAAGGAGCCGCGCTCGGTTGCCTCCCGGAAGTAGCGCGTGGCCTTCCGCAGCAGAGACTCATAGCCATCGAGGTAGTCCAGAAGGCTCACCCTGGACCGGGTTGACAGGGGTGGCCTGCTATCCCTCTGGTCACCCTGCGCAAGTGTCTCTTGTTCCCCATTTGCGGCGCTCTCGTCGGTCGCCGGGACCGTGGGCCGTGATTCGACTGAGTTGGCGATGGCCACCAGTTATTGCCTCCCCACCTGCCGGGCTGCCAGTTCCGGCCCACCAGGCTCCAGGTTGTCCTGCGGCACATCCTGGACAATGAGGAGCGGTGTGTTTCCATAGCTGAGGAAAGAGGTCACTACGCCTCCATGGGGCCAACGGGTCTCGCCCGTGTATCCGTGTGCGCTCAAGATGACCAAGTCCACCTTCTCCTGATCCGCCAGCTCATGCAACGCCGCTTCCACGCTATCTTTCACCAGAAGTCGCGTTTCAGTGTCGCCGGAGAGGCGAGAATTGAGCTCGTCCAGATAGCGTGCAGCCTCCGTCTGGTTGCACTCTACTATCCGCTGCGCCAGCTCGGCGTCCTCGGGCGAAAGTGGCGTCCGCCGGGGCATCTCGGGCCGGCGCACCACGTGCACGAACAGCGCCTGGGCGTCGTGGGCGCGAGCCAGCATCTCAGCCGGAGGCAGAACACACTCAGCTCGCTGCGACCCATCCATGGGCAGAAGAAGGCGATGATAGCGCAAACCGATGAGCTCGGATGGCCCGGGCTGATAGGCCCGTACGACCATGATGGACGTGTATGCGCGCAGGATGATCTTCTGTACGACACTGCTCACGTTCCAGCTGCTCAGGCCGCTCTGGCCGTGGCTGCTCAACATGATCAGATCGCTCCTGGATACACGTGAGTGCTCCACGACACGTTCGGCGGCCTCGCCTTCCAGGATGATGGACTCTGCCTCTACTCCGGCTCGCCCCATTTGCGCAACCATCTCCGCGAGATATTTCTCGGCTTCCGCACGGTGCATCTGCCAATCGAAAGCGTCGACAGCGCGTGCGTAGTTCGTCATATGCACGGGATCAAGCACGTGCAACAACGTGACGTGAGACTGGAAAACGGCGGCCAGGGCAACAGCGTGGGGCAATACACGCTCGGCAAGGGCAGACCGATCCAGCGGGACAAGAATCTCTTTGAACATTGCACCTACCTCCCCAATCAGGTGTGACCAGGAACGGAGAGCCAGTCACCATCCGGACAACGGTTATGTCAGGGCACAGTGTCTGTGTGCCCAAGGAGTCGACGAAGGTCGCCATTGGTCAGTATTCAGGTAACACACTATACAGTATTGTGTCGCAGAAGGCAAATGAAATCTTTGTGCTCAAGATAAGAGCACCGCCGCGGGTACTAGGAAATGGCCTTGGCAATCAGAAGAGCGGCACGGGCCGCCCGGTACCCGCCAGCCCCATGGCAATGGAACCCGCCACGACAGGGGTTTCGCACCAGAAAGTAGTACTGGGACGGAGAGACAAATGCGTGGGAGGAGGCGCGCTCGCGCGCGGCGAAACGGCGCCGTCTTAGGGTCTGAGGCGAAGACACGCTCAGAAGAACAACACGGGCCTGAAGAGCGACTCGGGCCGTTGATCGCTCTCCAGGCCTGCACACGGGCGGCCCTTACAGCCCGACGACTATGGCGGCAAGGAGCAAGAGCGCGGCAGCGGCAAACGCGAGCCAGAATGCGTACGGCGCGAGGGCCGCGATCGTCCCCATCTTGCCGAGTAGCCCCAGCAGCGCGAGAACCAGGGCTACGACCCACGTGATCTGCTTGGGACGGCTAAGTTTCACGTTCATCAGACACTCTCCTCTTTTGGAGTTTTGGATACGTAGCTCACGGCCTGAGCAAGCTCAGTGGCCCGTGAGCTTGACAGGTCTCAGAGGTTGCTCTGCCAAGCGACGCGAATGGCCCAATTCGCTACAATTATTGTACCATTCTCTATTTGGACTGTCAAGGTTTTATTGAATCTCGTCTCACTGCTCAGCGAAAACGTCAGGTATGAGTGCTCAGGGAAAATGTCTGAGTAGCTTGTTCAGTGGATGTATCAGGGTGTCTTGACTGATACGGACGGATGTGGGAAGCGCTGGACACCATGACAAAGCGCACAGTACTGGCATAGCAGTTTCACTTCTTTTGGCCATTCCGTGGTCTTGACAATGGGGGTAACCATACTTGGTCACATCGGCGCAGACATTCGCGCGTGTGACTTACTCTTTCTTCACTGTGCGTGTCCGACGAGCTTGTTGGGCTTTTTTTATATTTTCGAGCCTGGCTCT
>CAYOEZ010000044.1:0-24665 GCA_964402955.1 uncultured Ktedonobacterales bacterium
TATCCAATTGTTAAGGATCACACCCCAGTGTCAATATACAAGACCGCCGACCTACTCAGAGCGCCGCCACGTCGACGACCGCGCCACCCTGGGCCTTGCTGCGATCGGCCGCCTCGAGGAAGGACACAATGGCTAAGGTCTCCTCGATCGGCACTGGCGACACGCCTGTCGTAAAGAAGCGGATGACCTGCTGCATCAGCAGATAGTATGATGGCGGCTTTGGCGCTGACAGGCCAAGCCGTGTTCCGGCGGATGTATGGAGCACACAGCCGAAGTCGTTCTTCTCGAAGCGCGTACCGCGCATGACGCCAAGACGCCCGTCTGCCCACTCGCCAAGAACCACGTCTGTTGCGGGATAGGAGATGCAGCGCACCGTGCGGCAGTCATGGCCGAGGAAGCTGATCAACACTTCAGCGCTGTGGATGCCATACCAGAACAGCCCCGGATAGTCCTCATAGATCGCAGCCGGGCCGAATGCTTCACACGACACGACTTTTTCGACTGGCGTCTTGAGATCAGCGATCCCTGCCGCATAGCGCAAGGACGACGCGGACATGATTGGTGTGCCCGTTGCACGAGCCAGCGCAACGATCTCACGTGCATCAGCCGTTGATGTGGCAAACGGTTTGTCGATGAAGACAGGCTTGCCGAGCGCCAGTTGGTGGAACTGTTCCAGATGCTGGCGGCCGTCAACGCTTTCGAGGAGCAAAGCATCAACCTGGCCTGCAACCTCTGCGATGCTGCCGCACATGCTCACGCCCAGACGTTGTTGCAGGTCTTCGCTGTATCCCTGGACGCGATTGCGGCTGAGCGAGAAGGCAGGAGATCCACACGGGAAGCCGGTGGTGACCTTGGCGCCATCGATGTGGTACTCGTGTGCTGCATCGTTCAGCATTTCCGAGAAGACGATGGCGTGCGATGTATCGAGACCAATGATTCCGACCTTCATCTTTGCTGTCCTTGTGGCGCTGTTGACGGCCAGGCACGGCGCCGGGCTTATATGACCATTGCCTCCACCTCACGACCGATCTGGATGAAGGCCCGGATGTTCTCAACCGGCGTGTCGACGGTCAACTCTGAGATGACCTCGCTGATTCCCACGCTGACGAGCTCCAGGAAGCGCCGGCGTATGCCGTCTGGCGTACCCTGTTGCATCTCTGAGACGGTCAGAATATGCCAGCCGAAAGGAATGCCGGGCAGGGCAGTAAGGGCGTCTTGCGCTGTTATGTACTGGTCTTCGCCGAAGTTCAGGCTGGCAAGCTTGATGTCACGCAGGAGCGGCAAGTGCTCACGCCGCACAAGCTCCGTGTGCATGTGGCAGCCCTGCGCCCCCAGCGCAGCGATAATGCGCTGATAGTAGGGCAGGACAAACTCTGGCCACATCTCCGGCTTGATCAGCCCTGCATAGTCATCGGCGATGCCAATCGTTTGGCGGTCGGTGATACCATGGGCGGCATCCGACGCCTTGTAGAATCGAATGTAGGTTTCTGTGCAGACATCCAGAAGCCGGTGCGCCCGTTGCGGGTCGGTAAGACAATCCAGGAAGAACTCTTGTCCGCGCAACAGGCCGGCGGTGGTGACGGGCCCTTCCTGACCGGCCAGGCTGTTGGGCCCTATCTGGCCCGGGAAGCGCTGCTCAAGCTCACGCTGCCAGACGACACTCTGCAGGAAGCGCTTGTTCTGCCAGGGATCAGGCGCACACAGTGTATCGACCTGCTCGGGCGCTGTAAGAATGCGCCCCTGATTGCGAATCATGGGCTGGTGGTCGCGGGCAAAAACGATCACGCCCCCCAAGGCGGCCACCCCTTCATAA
This sequence comes from uncultured Ktedonobacterales bacterium, assembly GCA_964402955.1. Lineage (GTDB taxonomy): Bacteria > Chloroflexota > DTOL01 > DTOL01 > DAOUCN01 > CAYOEZ01. The sequence goes on from CAYOEZ010000044.1 coordinate 1,814, forward strand.
GCAGTGCGGGGCGGCGCATACGACAATTGTGGGCGATAGCCCGTGGCCTCATTGAAGCGTTCTGGAAAAATGTCGCACACTTGAATCATCTTTTCCAGATCAGTGTAGTATGCATCCTGGGGGATGCCCGTATACTCGCACTGGACTTCAATGGGAAACGTTAGTCGCCACTTAGTCTGCGGGCGGCGCATATTCAATGATTGCTCGTTAGCCGGTCGTGATGTGCTGGATCAATGCCAGGCGCACAGTGTGACGTGCCAGAGCGCCCGCCTGAGTCAGTGTTGCGCGGATGTCGGACCGCTGCTACTTGCCAGCAGCCAAAGGGTGTGGTAAAGTAGGGGTGAGAAGGTAGACCATGACTACCGTGCTAGTATAGCATTAAGGAAACACTCTCGGCAAGCTGTCTTTGGCCGCAGAGTGGCCGCGGAGTGGACATCAAGTGGACATCGTCCGTCGCCCATCCAGAACTGAATTCAAGCAAGCGCTGCGCGGCGCCTCGATGGGCCTGTACGATCCGGGAATTCTGGCGTCCAGCCCTCTCGTTACCTGGTTGGGACTTCACGACGAGAGTGACCCGGCCAGGGCGCTGCTCGATATTCTGTTGCAGGCCATCGAGTCTCGCCGGCCAGGCCCCGATACCCCGCCCCAATCCAATGCCTGGCGCATCTACCACATCCTGCGCCAGCGTTACGTGGAGTGTTTTAGCCAACGCGAGATTGCCGCGACGCTGGTGCTCAGCACACGCCAACTGCGCCGGCTGCACGTTCTCGCTCTTGACGTGTTGGGCGATTATCTGTTTGCTCACTACCGCCTGGACGGGGCGCTCTCTGCACGGCCTGTTATGGTGTCGCTTCCTGCCGGCCCAGCGCAGCCGGAGCATCTTGTCACTCCGGATGCACAAGAGTTGAAAGTCCTGGGCGCAACTCCTTTTGAGGCAGCCGATCTAGGCGAGCTGCTCCAGACCACGCTGGCGCTGCTTGCGCCCCTCTTGCACGCTAGCCCTGTCAACGTCACGTCCACCTTGCCCGCAGATCTGCCATGCGTCGCGGTGCAGCGCGTTCCCATGCGCCATGCGTTTCTGAGCCTCCTCACCACAGTGCTGCGCTCTGCGGCTGGCGGCCAGGTGACGATGAGCGGTGGTGTCGTGGCAGAGCAGGTACATCTCCACCTGACCATGCGACCTGTAACAGGAGAGGGGCACGCGCTACAGGTCAACGAGGAGCAGATAGCGACGGCGCGCCGCCTGCTCCAACTCTCAAACGGGGATATGGCCATCACACAGGATCAGAACGGTGACATGACGGTCAATGTCATGCTTCCTACCGTCGCCGGTGTGCCTGTGCTCATTGTCGATGACAATGTGGACGCGCTGCGCCTTTTCCAACGCTATCTCGATGGCACACGCTACCGCTTTGTTGGGACGGCGGACCCGCAGCAGGTTCTTGAACTGGTTGAGGAATCGTCGGCCAGCATTGTTGTTCTCGATCTCATGTTGCCTCGCGTCGATGGGTGGGAGCTCCTGGCGCACCTGCGGGAGCACCCAAAGACGCAACATATTCCCGTCGTCATTTGTACGATTCTGCCTGAAGAGGACCTCGCGCTCATGTTTGGCGCCGCGGGTTTGCTCCGTAAGCCTGTCAGCCAGCTTGAGCTGCTGGCGGCGCTGGATCGCGCGCTTGCACAGCCGAAAGGATCTCACTGATAGCCTGGATACAGGATAGAAGCTGCGGCACCGTTAGACCATCCGCCCGTGTGACCCCCAGGCTGCTGCTCACAACCGCATGTCCGGCCGGGTCGCGCCCGGTTACTGCCACGACCGGGGTATGGCAGATCTCAGGATCACGGCTAAACTCACCCAGAAACTGCAGGCCATCCATGTCGGGCATCACCATGTCGAGCAGAACAGCGTGCACGCGCTGGCTGCGCAGGATCGATAGCGCTTCTCGACCGCTGCCGGCCCTCAGCACGCGATACTCGCGTTTGGATGAAGCGAGCATACGGTGAAAGAGCTGCTGGGCGTCCGTTTCGTCATCCACGACCAGGATAGTTCTGCCCTTCAGGTTGAGGCGGTCAATGGCCTGCAGGAGCTGCTCTTGTGAAACCGGCTTCATCAAGTAGCCTGAGAGTCCGAGCTCGCTGGCGGCCTCCTGGCTGCCGGCGATGGTGCACACGACGGCTGGCAGGCCGGCTGGCAGGGTGTGCGAGTCGTAGACGTGTTGCAGGGTCGTTCCCACTGACGCATTGTTGATAAGCAGCGCCTGGGCCGGCGCTCTGTCGAATTCTGCGCGTGCGCCGTCCAGGCTTGTGACGTGGACGGTCTCAGCATCGTCTATGTAGCGGCTGACCAGCATCGCCAGTGCCTCGTTGTCCTCGAGAACGATGAAGCGTGGCGGCACGACGGGCCTGGGTGCGCGCGATGGTCGCGTCCGTTGGCGGAACTCCCACCCTGGTTGCAGCCAACGTGCGGCGCTGTCATTGACGCCGCGCAGCGGCGGGTCAATCGGCAAGCGGATGAAGAATGTTGTGCCCTGGCCGACCTGGCTCTCGAACCACATCTGCCCGCCGTGTAGCTCCACAAAGGCCTTGCTGATGCTCAGGCCCAACCCGCTGCCACTATGGGTGCGCCGAATCGAGCTATCCACCTGCTCGAATGGCCGGAAAATCCTGTCCTTGTGCGCATCTGCAATTCCCGGGCCGGTATCGGTAACGCTGAACAGGATGGAGCCTCGGTCTTGCTGGACGTCAACCGTCACTCCGCCGTGCTCGGTGAACCGCCCCGCATTGCTGAGTAAGTTGAGCAAAACCTCGCGAATGCGCACCTGATCGCAGAAGACGAGGGGCAGGTCGGCAGGCATGGATATCTTGAGAGCCAGCCCCCTGGATTCGTACAACGGCCTGACTGCGGTACACGCAAAATCGACAACCTGATTGAGGGCGACCCGCTCTTTTGTCAGCGCCATACGACCGGCCTCGATCTGGCTCAGGTCGAGCACGTCGTCGATGAGGCTGGAGAGATGTTGGCTGTTGCGCAGGATGACATTGAGATCCGACAGGAGAGTGGGCGGCAGGTTGGCTCCATAGGCGCGTGGGCTGCGCCCGATCATCTGACTGAAGCCAACAATCATGTTGAGCGGGGTGCGCAGCTCGTGGCTCAAGTTGGCAACAAACTGCTCTTTGGCGCGCCGTGCGTCTTCAGCCTCCTCGCGCAAACCCTGCGCCAGCCGGTTCATGCGGTCCAGTTGCACGTTGGCGTCAGCCAGATCGGTGAGCACCTGGCGCAGCTCGACCTGGCGATCGCGCGCATCTTCGAGGAGCGACTGCGCCCTCACGTAGTGGCCCCAGGACCAGCGCGCGAATTGGTCGAGGGGGAAATAGATGAGGAGCAGCGCGGCGACGGCGCCCCAGATGACCAGGAACACGATATCGGGAAAGGCCACGCCGCCCCACAGCGGCGTTGCTGCAATCAGGACGCTTTGCAGCGTTGCCACCACGATACTGCCCGCGAAACCCATGATGGCCGCGCCGAGAACCACAGGCAGAATCGCCAATGCCCAGGCGCCCGGGGCTTGTACGGCAAGAGACATGACGTAAAAAGCAAGGACGGTCACTAGAACTGACAGCCATCGCCCCAGACGAGGCCAGCGCATGAAGATGATCCAGACCAGCAGCGGCAGGCCGAAAAAGGCGAGGCCGAAGGGCAGCTCGAGATCGGCAGACATCAGTCCGGGAAAAGAGGAGAAAACGATGGCAAGAACGATGATGGCTGCGAGGACAGGCTGTGGAGAGACGCGCATGTCCACATCGTCCACCATTTGACCGAAGGTCTTCACGCGGGTAGCACTAACGTCTTCTTCTGCCAATGTTCGTCCCCCGTTCCTTACACGTATGCGAGGTATCGCCTCACACTCAGTTCTTGTGCGTGGTCACTATGCCGGCGAGAGCCGCGCTCAGTTCCGCGGTTATTGTGGCACAGATCACCTGACCTGTCAAGCCGATCTGGCCTGCTCTCCGGCGCTGTGCTGCCAGACATTTCAAGATAAGGGCGCTCTTGAAAACCACAGAGGCACAAAAGACACAGAGTGGATCGAAAATGAGTACGCACGCGTGCTACGCGCATCGGGAGGCGTCACAGCAACCGGCACAGAGACGTTCTCCGTGCTCTCTGTGTCTTTGTGGTGCATACAACACACCATCTTGAATTGTCTGGTCTGCTGCAGCCGTCGTTGACAGAAGCCAGGATAATTGTTACAATCCACAGCGCATTGATATTTCGCACAGTGCAAGGAGATGCAGATGGGTGAACAACTGGCAATCAACGGCGGCGTCCCTGTGCGCAGCAAACCGTTTCCTTCGTATGCAGATGCAGCGGGCCGCCGGCTCGGCGACGAGGAAAAACGTCTGTTGATGGAAGTCATCGATAGTGGATCGCTCAATCGTAACGGCGGCGTCAAGGTCGAGTATCTGGAGAAGCAGTGGGCCGAGATGCTGGATGTGCCGTATGCACAGGCCGTCACGTCCGGAACAGCGGCTTTGCACACGGCCGTGGCGGCTCTCAATCTCGAACCTGGCGACGAGGTTATTACCACCACCATCACCGACATGGGGACGCTGATCGGCATCCTGGCCAATAACCTGGTACCCACGTTCGCCGATATCGATCCCCGCACGGGCAATGTCAGCGCGGCCACGATCGAGCGCGAGATCACGCCCAAGACGCGCGCGATCATTGTCGTCCACCTGTTTGGCCAACCGGTTGACTTTGATCCCATTCTGACGCTGGCGCGCGCTCGCAACCTGAAGGTCGTCGAGGATTGCGCACAGGCGCACCTGGCCGAGTACAAGGGGCGCTATGTCGGCACCATCGGCGACATTGGCTGCTTCAGCTTCCAGCAGTCCAAGCAGATGACGACTGGCGACGGCGGCATGGTTGTGGCGAAAGACGAGCAGATCGGCATTCGCTCTCGCCTCTTCGCCGACAAAGCCTGGCCGCGTGGTCTGCCGGGACTGAATCGCAGCCATCTCTTCCTGGGTATGAACTACCGTATGACGGAGTTGCAGGGCGCCGTTGGCGTGGCGCAGACGCGTAAGTTGCCCGCGCTGGTGGCGCGGCGGCGTGAGACAACCGGCTTGCTGACCAAACTTGTGTCTGCCATCCCCGGCATTCATCCGCCCCATATCATCGACGGCGCCAATCCGGCGTGGTGGACGTATTTCTTCACGATTGACCAGTCGGTTCTGAACGTGACGCCGCAGAAATTCGCCGAGGCCACCAAAGCGGAAGGGCTTCCCTTCAGCGTCGGCTACATTCCCAACCCGGTCTTTGAGTATGATGTAATCCGGGAGCGCAAGACCTTTGGCACGTCGGGTATCCCGTGGACTCTGCCGCAGGCGCGCCAGGGCATCACCTATGACCGCAAGAACTATCCGGGCACGATGCAGTTCATCGACGAGATGTTTGTGACGAACTGGAATGAGGGGATGAGCGAGGCCGACGTGCGCGATATTGCCGCCGGGTTGAGCAAAGTCGCGACCTATTTCGCCAACAAGAAAGGGTAATTGCTGCAGGAGTGCTGCGAAAAGCGTCGCTGCCAATAGGAGGGATAACACAAGACTGCACGCTGCCGAGCAAATGGCAACGTGCAGTCTCGTGTTTGTTTCAGCGTTCCGGGCCCGGCTGCCAGGTTCCCGAGCTGGCCAGCGCCTGCTCTGCTTCGCCGATCAGCCCCAGGGAAATGTCGTGGCGTCCGCCCATATAGTCCGTGGACAGCCAGGCGTCGAGAATATCTATGGCTTCGAACTCCCCGCTGATCTTGCCGCCCAGGCAGAGGATGTTGGAGTCATTGTGGGCGCGTGTAATTTTACCCATGTAGGAGCTCGTGCAGAGCGACGCCCTCACGCCTCTGTAGCGATTGGCCATGATGCTCATGCCAATTCCGGTGGAACAGATCAGAATGCCGCGTTTGGCCTCACCGGTGGACACAGCGCGGGCGACTCTGGCTGCATAGTAGGGATAGCGCACAATGGCGGTAGAGTGACAACCGATATCATGCACCGTGTAGCCAAGATCTTTGAGGTGTTCGACGATGCGCAGCTTTAACTCGTAGCCGCCGTGATCATTGGCGATCCAGATTGTCTTGTCGTCCATCTTTACCTCATGAATGCCAGCCCACTTCCAAGCCGATGGGCGTGTCTGACCATGTACAGAACCGGTTCCCTCTTGTGGGAAGAACACGCCCTGCGATAGCTGGCGATAAGTCCAGGGACAACGTGCACTAGCAACGATGCTGGTTCAGACCCCATGCTGTTCCGCAATCGTCTGCAAAGCATCAAGATCACTCCGCCGGCGCGCGGCCTTTGCCACGGTGACCTCAACCAATTGCGTGCTTAGTGCCTGATAGTTGAGGTTGGGATTGGTCTCGATCTCTGCAAGCCAGTCACGCCGCAGAGACTGCACGCCGCCAAATGCACCGGCCAGTCCGCCAACCATGGTCGCGATCGTATCAGCATCCCGGCCGAAGTTGGCAGCCATGTGTATCGCCCGATTGACATCACCCTGCGCCAGGTAGAAGAGGCTCATGGTCAGTGGGAATGTCTCGCGCGCGTCAGCAATAATATCAAACAGCGGCGACTGATAGAAACGCTCGCGGAAAGCCACGTAGTCGTTGCTCTCGCGTGCCACGGCGAGCATCTTGTGCACGTGCTGGATCATGACTGCCGAGCTGACGGGGTGCAGATACCTGGTGGCAGCGTCAAGGATGCTCTCGACAGTCGCGTCCGGCTTGAAGGCCTCGGCGATAGCGGCGGCCATGCCACAGGCAGCGTCGCGACAAAAGCCGCTGGGACCGCTATGGATGAGGCATGCTACGTCGAACGTCTCCAGCGCCGCCAGGCGCGGCTGGCAGGCGTTGATGATCCCCATCGGTGAGATGGCCATCGCTGAGCTGGAGCTATGCATGTTACCCCAACCAGCGTCAACAGGGAGACAGAGCTTCGACTCGATCTTGTGGAACATGTTCTTGACCGGAATCCACCACAGGCGGTAGTTCTGCTCTTTGAACTTCAGGAACGATGCCGCAAACTCATCGGCCGTCACGTCGCCGTGCGACTGGAGAATGGCGTCGCAAAGCTGCTGGCGGATGGCCGTGTCGTCGGTGCCGGCGCCTTTGAAGCTAACGATGTCACCGAACTTCTGTTGGATTTCCAGGTATGTCAGGCCCTCGGCAGGAGAACCCATGGCATCGCCGATCAACCCGCCGGCAAGACAGCCGAGTGTCTTCTGGTAGAGCATCGTTTTCTGCACGTGTGCGTCGCTAGAACTCACAGTTGGTAACCTCCATTATTCCCACTAACTTGATGGTATCTCAATCCGCACGTCCGGGGGATTGTTCATGAACGCCTCCAGCCACTTCGTTATCTCGAGCGCGTCGTCGAGGCCGCACTTCGTTGGAGGGCGCTGGTCGAGCACACACTGCGCGAAGTAGTCGACCTGTTGCACATAGCCCATCAAGAAGATGGCCTTGTTGTAGAGCTGGCCCAGCGAAAACTCCGGTTCCCAGTGCAGCGCAGCGCCTTCATCGGATGTAAAGTAGTCGGGTGTGCGGCCATAGTCGCGTTTGGGGGCTTTGCGGTAATAGATTACTCTCATGCCGTTGTCGATGACGACGTTGGCGCCGTTGCCGATAATCTCGATGCGTTCCAGCGGCCCGCCGCCCTGGCTCGCCGTGATGTGCAGGGCGCCGATGGCGCCCGACCTGAATTGCAGTGTGGCGGCAACGCCACCAGTTGCCGGGTGCCAGGCGTAACTGAGCGCACCCAGAGGGCCGAGCAGGTAGTGCAGCGCCGACGCCGGGTGTACGATGTCGCCGAAGGTCTTGATGTTCTCTCTGTGTCCGAAGGGGGGCAAGGAGAGAGGATAGCGGCTATAAACAGAGGTCACCCCGCCGAACTCGGGGCGGCTGATGATCTCTTTGGCCTTCTCAATGGCCGGCATGAAACATTTCTTGAAGCCAACCACCACGAACTTGCCTGTTTCCTGGCTGACCTTCTGCATCTGGCGAATCTCGTCTGTGCTGGCCGCGGGCGGCTTTTCGATCCAAACATGGCAGCCTGCCTGCATGGCCTGTATGCTGAGTTTCGGATAGTGCGGCCGCCCCAGTTGATCCTGGCCTACACAGATAAAGACGGCGTCCAGTCGTTCCTTCTCCAGCATCTCCTCGTGGGTCAGATAGCAGCGCTCGGCGCCGAAGAGGCGGGCGAACGCCTGCGCCTTCTCTGGATGATGGTCAGCAATGGCAACAAGCTCAATCGGAGCGTACTGGAAGCAGGGATAGATGTTGCGAAAGGCGTGTAGCCCCGCTCCGATGAAACCTGCCCTGATACGGCGATTGTACTCGTAGTTAAACAACATAGTGTCCTCCCTGTGTCCGGCCGCCATCACCAAGCTTACGTCCGGGGCTAAACGCGCCAGAGGCTCTTCGTCGCCACGTCTACCAATGCCTGGAGATTGGCCAGAGGGGTCTTCGGCGGAACCATGTCGCCGGCGGCAAGAACGTAGCCGTACGGCCCGCCCTCGCGGCACTTCTGAATGGCTTCGGCGCGCACATCTTCAGCGGTACCCGTGGCGAGCGTCAACGTGTTCACCCCGCCCATGAGCGCGACGCGCCCGCCAATGCGCCGCTTGGCGTCGGCCACCGAGACGCCGCCCAGAGGGTCGAGCGGCTCAACAACGTGCGCGCCCGTATCGGCCAGCATCTCCAGAATTGGGTTGGAATTGCCGCAGACATGAATATAGATCAGGATATCGCTGGTGCGGAAGTGCTGGCAGAACTTCTGGTAGGCCGGCACGCACAACTGCTCGAAGTGCCGGGGACTGATCAGGCTGGCGCTGGCAGCCGGATCGCCGATGTAGAAGGCATCGATGCCGGCCCGCAGCAGGCTTTCAGCGCGCCGGATCACGGCCTCCGCCTGCATGTCCATCGCCGCGCGCACGAAATCGGGGCGGTCGTAGAGGTCTGTCATTGCCTGTTCGCGACCGCGCAGGGTAGTGTATGTGTTCATCGTGATCCCACCCGGCGGTGTGGCGACGAACAAGTCATCGACCGAGCGGCGCGTCTCGCGCAGGCGCTCGATTTGCTCATCGCTGATGGGGGGCAGAATGCGCTCCAGCCTGGACTTCACCTCTGCCAGCGTTTCGACGGGCGCGTCAGGATGATCGGCAATCACGCCGCCGCCGCCGTGCAAATCGATGCGGCCAATCCGCTCGCCACTCCTGGCGTCGAGCGCAATCAGGTCATCGCCATCGCGCTTTGTGTTGAGCGGAGCGGGGCGCACGTGGAGGCGCAAGCCGTCGCACCCGACCTCGCGGCCCAGGCGGATCAGCATCTGCTCCCCATAGGCCGGGTTTTCGAGGCAGAGCTGTGTTTCAGTAATCCAGTCGCGACCGTTCTCCGCCGCGTAGACATTGACGGCCATGTCGCGCAGAATCTGTGGCATGGTCGGGATGCGAGGCGTCGCCTGGCGGCGCATCGCCGCGCGCATCAATGATCGGGGGCCCATTGTCGTCCGGTTTGTGGAGTCAGTCATGCAACCATCCTTTAGCCAATTGCTGGAGTTGAGATGCCTGTTCACCATCAGGGTAAGGCGGTATGTTGTAGGTCGACTTTCCATAGTCGACAACCCGTTCGAGGCGCAGGCTGGCCAGCAATTCGAGATGTCGGGTATGGAAACCCGACCTGCAGCGTTGTCACTCCAGGCCTGGGATAACGCGCTGCGCGTTTTGGTAGTACACCTTGCGCAGGACATCATCGGGCAGGTAGAGGCCGTAAATGCGCCAGCGGCAGTGGCCGGGCCGGCCAATGTAGTCGGGGTACTCGATGTATTCGTCCTTCGTTTCAAGAAATCTGAAATAGCCCCGGTAGGCTTCGGGTGAAATGGGCATGTCAATGCCGAACAGGATGCGGTCCTGGTACTTGATGAAGAAATCGCGTGCTGTATAGGGCTGGCGGCCAAGCTCATCGACGCGCGCTGAGAAATCGATGAACACGTTGGGGTACCCGTCGAGAAGCGCTGCCACCGAGTCCAGGTCTTCCGGGTTGTTGGCCACGTGAGGCAGGAGAAACGTGGTCTTGGGATTGCGGGCGATCACGCGGTTGCGCTGCTCGAGCAATTCCCACTTGCCGAAAAACGAGTTCTGGAATCCCCAGCCCGGGAATTCTTGCAGGGTCAGATAGTGCTCGTTTGTCTCATCGAGTGGAATGAAGAACGCCACCGGGTCTGAGACGTGAATCAGTACCGGCGCGTGCAGATCGGCCAGTCGCTTCCAGATGGGCGACAGCCGGTCATCGTCGACGGGGATCATCGCGCCCGTATAGTCCTTGAAGCGCAGGCCAAGCTCTTTGGTGATCTTGAGCCCGCGCGCTCCCAGCGCCATGTCCGCTTCGAGGTTCTGGATGGCCTTCTCTGCGAAGCGCCCATCCCTGATCAGAATCGGATCGCCCCACTGCGCGAAGTCCGACATGGTGAGCGCAGCGAAGCGGCCGGGGTGGGCGTTGATGTAGCCATCGGCGAAGATGGAGAAATCGCGCCGCTTGAGCGTGTAGCCATCGACATCAAATGGCACCGTCACATTGCCGCTGAGGTTGACGAAGGTCTTGACGCCCACCTCATCCATGACTTTGAGCAGGCTTTCTGCCGGGAGGTCGCCGAAGAGATGGTTATGGGCATCGATGACCGGGAACCTGGCTTTGTCAGGGATATGTTCGGGCCGGCGGAGCAGCGAACGTGGTTTGTACTCTCTGAGTAGCAGATCGTTGGACGCTCTCGTCATGGTCTTGCTCCCCCGTTGATCATGCGCACGCGCTCCTCGAACTGCCTGATCTCCTGTGCGCCATCGAGCACGCCGATCTCCACCGTGATGTCGCGCGTCTCTCCGGCAGCAAGGAACGGCAACAGGTTTTTCTTGCGCAGGCTGGCCCGGTTCTCGCAGGGTACGTTGCACGGCTCCAGCGCAACCACGTAGTCGCCTTCGCCGACCATCTTCCAGTGCGTGAGATAGGGCAGGGCGCGGGCATCGAAGCTGATCGCAAGCCCCAGCCCGCCGCCCAGAGCGGGGTTGATCATGGCGGCGAGCGCTTTGCCGCTGGCGTCGCCACGGACCCGGTGCAGGAAGTTCTGCGCGCCCCAACCGGGGACGGGCGCTGAACAGTCGAGCATGCGCCCCATGCCCTTCGCCGACGCCTCATCGTAGGGTGTGCTCTCAAGTGCGCTGACCACGACGCGGCTCGACGCATCGAGCAGGGGAAAGCCCGGGTTGATATGGTAGAGGATAGTGAAAGGCGACGGGCGGTAGCCAAAGTTCTTCACCGTGTCGTGGATCGTGAGGGACGTTGCACCGAGGCGTGTCGAGATGGTGCGCGTCAGCCTTATCTTGTCGCCAAACACGACGCAATCTTCCATGACGCCGCTGATCTCTATGATGTACTCGTTATCTTGCCAGCGCGATAGATCGCAGACGCGCAGCGCCGGCGTGGTCGAGGCCCGGCCATGTGCGCCCAGATCCTCATCGCCATCTTTGCCCGGGCTGCCCAGATAGGTCAGCCCGCAGGTGGTGAGCAGTCCGCCAAAGAAGGTGCGTAGCCATCCGCTGCCTGCTGGCTCGTAGTAGCTGGGATGCACTTCGCCGTTGGGCGTGCGAAAGACGAGGTTGGTTCCTTTGTAGGTCGCTGTCGAGATGTCAAGCCCGCGGTCGGGGACAATCGTGAAACACAGCCCGGCGCCGCTATCGACATCGATGGCTGCCACACTTTTGGCGCGTCCCTCGGCCAGAGTGTAGTGGCGCGTGCCGCCGATCTGGCTGAGGTTGCCCACGCGGCGCAGCACGTCGGCTTTGCTAAAGGTTTGGTTGCCAAGACGCATCGTCATAACCTCTGAATGGGAAGAGTTGCCTCACCGCAGAGACGCAGAGATGGCCTGCCCAGCTCTATCGGACATCGCCGAGAAAATGTCACAAAAGAGCCAGAAACACCTCTGCGTCCTCTGTGTCTCTGCGGTCAAACAATCCTCTCCGACAGGCGCTAGGGCAGGATTGGCTTGATGCCGGTGAGGGAGCAGAAATCGACCAGGTCATCGTAGAGGTGCTCGCCGTAGCCCAGGCAGGCATACTCGCTGGTCCAGTTTTGTAGCATGGCGTCGATATCACAGTGCGCAGTAACAAAGCCGTGCGGCCAGAAAGGAATGCCGCATTCCAGCTTGCGTTGCTCGAGTTGGCTGGCCGGCGGCTCGAAGACGGTGGCGTGGGTAATGACCATGGTGAACTCGCCGCGGACCCGTCCCAGCCGGGCCAGCACGCCGTCGCCGACCTTGCACAGCAGCTTGACCGACAGGCCGCCGGCCTCGCCCTCTGTCGGTATGCCGTGCTCGGCAAAGCCCGCCGGGCCCAGCTTGCTGGCAAGCGATGGCGGGCAGGCGCCGTCGCCGATGATCTTGATCTCTTTTGAATTCTTGTCGATGTGTTGCAGGTCGCCGTAGTACACTGGTTCCTTGCTGAGCTTGGTCAGCAGCAGGACCGTCAGCGCCGTGTTGAAGTCGCCCAGGGTCGATGTGCCGTAGCCGTCTTCAAGCATCATGCTCTGCGCGAAGCAGGTGGCCGAGTACTCGTTGCCTAGCCCCGGGAAGGACTGGATCGTGTAGAAATCCCACTTTTCGCGGGCAATGACGTGTTTGAGCGCCAGGTAGAGACGCAGCGAGCGCTCATTGACCACGGTCTTGGGCGGCAGCGCGCCGAAGAGTTGCTTGATACGCGGCTCAATCGCTTGCAATTGCGCCGGCGTGACGTCCTGCGCAGCGCGGATCAGGTCGGACGTGTCGCGCGAGTCGATATCGACGCCGAACGTGCGCATCCACTGCGAGGGATCGGCTGCGCCGCAGGTCTGGCCCATGCCGCGCCCACCGAATGTGCCGATGGTCGACATGTTCAGCCATTTCTTCATGTGTGCAGCGCGGCAGAAGCTGGCGATCTGTGCGATTTCCTGCGCATCGTCCGCCTGACCATAGACGAACTTGTGCGCAATGCCAACCTCCAGCAGTGCGCCATGCAGGACCAATCCGCCGACGGGACGCCACCCCTGCGAGCCCGGGTGCGTCCAGATCAGCACCCCTTTCCCTGACATGGCAAAGTCGCGAATAGCGGCGATCATATGTGCAGCCCACACCCACGTGCCGGAGAAAAGGATGACACAGTCGATGCTGTCGTCGTTCTTCATCTTCTTGAGCGCGAGCCTGGTCTCTTCCTTCGATGCCACGACGATGTCGTGTTCGACCAGTTGGATGCCTGCTGTTTGCAGGGCGCGTCTGGACTGAGCGACGATGGCGTCATCGATGAATGGTGCGCCCATGGGGTCCTGGAGACCGTCTTTGTGAACGCCGTAGACAATGAAACCAGCAGTTGCAGTAATCATGGGCACTCCCGTGTCTGTTATTATGGTTCTGGATGACATGCGGAGATGCGCCTTGTTCTGTGCGCGCGTTGGCCGTCTCAGTTAGCTATGCACCCTGTCTCGCATTGTTGCCCTGTGCCGGGTCTTGCCCGTCGCTACATCGTCTCGCTGCCGCTCTCAGGGAGAGATGGTTCACCGACCACCTTGATGCGGTCGCGCCCGTCTTCCTTAGCAAGATAGAGCATCCTATCAGCCATAACGATGAGGTCCTCGACCGTGGAGACATGGCGGGGGTATGTGGCGATGCCCTGGCTGACCGTCGGCTTGGGGATCGCTTCGCCGTGGGCGCCGACCAGCCGCGCGCCGGCCAGGCTCTGGCGAAAACGCTCTGCAACGCGCAACGCATCGTCGGCGGTAGCGCCGGGGAGAACAACAACGAATTCCTCGCCTCCCCAGCGGCCAACCGCATCCGTGCTCTTAACGTGAGCCTGCATTGTCTGTGCTGTTAGCCGCAGCACCTCGTCTCCGATGACGTGACCGTATTGGTCGTTGTACATTTTGAAGTGATCGATGTCAAGCATGATCAAGGACAACGGTTTTTGGGTGGCCTTGCAGCGGTCGAACGCTTCCTGCAGCCAGGTCAGAAGGTAGCCATGATTGCTGACGCCTGTGAGGGAATCGCGGCGCGCCTGGTCTTGTACTTGCGCGTGGTGGTGGGCATTGTCGAGGGCCAGAGAGGCTTGCTGTGCGACGGCATCCAGTAGCGCCATATCATCTTCATTGAAGGCGTATGGTTGGTAAGACGCCACAGCCAGCAGCCCCAGGACGGAGTCGCCTGCCATAATCGGTACGCCAAGCCATGATTCCGATGGACGGTCTTCGCCCAGGATGATGGGGGCTGTCGGCAGGTCACTAATCTCAGTTGCCAGATTGCGCACGAGCAACGGTTTCCGTTTCAGAACGACCCACGTGGCTAGCCCCTGGCCAAGCGGCACCTGCTGGCGTGGGAAGCGCTGGCTATTGTCGATCAGAATGCGCAGGTCAAGCATGCCGGTTTTCTGATCGTAGAGCGACACGAAGTATGTATCGCAGGGGATAGCCAGACTCACCTGTTGATGGATCGACTCCATCAGGTCATCCAACTCGATTGTTGAGCTAATGGCGCGTCCAATCTCGATCAGTGCAGCGAAACGTTCGGCCTGGCGAAGCGTCCCTTCGTGCAAACGGGCATTCTGAATCACCGCGCCCAGTTGTGCGGTGATCGTGCGCAGCAAGCTGAGTTTTTCCGGATCGAAAGGTGCGCGCTGCGCGTCGCGCGCCTCGCCAACCAGGATGGCGCCCAGCATCGCTCCGCTGGCAATGATGGGGAGGAAGCAGACCACTTTGATTCCGTCGGGGAAAAGAGCCTGCTGCTCATTCCGTTCTAGATCGGTTGTCCCCTTGCTCGCGACGATGAGTGTCACTTGGGCATTGTCGACCGCGGCGCGCAAGCGGGGCATGTCTTTCAATAACCATTGTTCACCGACAACCGCCTGCCAATCGCCCAGAGCATGGAGGGCATGGACGCCGCGGGTTGTCAACATATGGCGGTCCTTGTCAAAGAGACAGAGGCGGCACAGAGTGACAGGAATTCCCGCAGCGATCTTCACGGCCAGAGCTGGCAAGACGGTTTCCGTGTCCAGCGACGATGTCGTCGTCGCACTGGCGTCCAACAAGAAGTCCAGTTCTGTGCTGTATTTCAGTATCTCTGCGTTTCTCTTGCGCAGCGCTCCCGCCAGTGAACTTACCAGGTATGCGGAGCTTGCGAAGACGATCCCCGTGAGCGCTAGTTGCACCACGGATGTTATGGTCGGGGCAGCCTGCACGCTACTGGCGAGACCATCAAAGAAAGTCGCCAGCAGAGCGATGAGAAGCGAGGTTCTGATGTCGCTCTCCATGGCGATAGCGACAATAACCAGGACGTAGAACATGTCCATGTCTATGTGGTAGGGAGCCAGGAGGTACGATGCCCACGACAACAACGGAATGCCTGCAGACGCTGCTAGCAGACGCGGCTTCGAGTTGGCAGCGTACTTGGGTACGATCCAATGAAAAAGCAGACGCAGATACAAAACGGACGCAACAATCAAGAGGATCGCTTGTATCCGTTGCTCAGGTGGCCAGGGGAGCAAGAGCATGACCGCGGCGCAAATGGCGGCGGCAAGCCAGGAGACTGCTTCTACCGGATGCATAAGCTCCGCTTGAACATCGGTGAGCGCTTTCGTCTGTGGCGTAGCCAAAGCCGGCACCTCACGAGCTTGCTTGGCGGCTGCACGACACCCCGCTACTCAGACATGGCTGGACGACGGGGCGATCGTTTGAAGATCTGCACATGGGGTCACTACGTATTGCCTGCGTCTCTGCCGTGATCTGATCACAAGAGACATGCGCGTGGCTCGATGCAGGGGGTGGTCGTTGCGGCGGCCCACATTCCCCCGCTCGCTCAACAGCATGATACCATGTGCGGCAGGCGATGTCAACGGTTTGCACAAAGGCATCTGTTCACAGGTGTCTCGTGATAGACGCTAACGACGTAGGGGCGCTGCTTGCTGCGCCAGACCCGCTATTGAGACAACATAAATGGGCGCAGCAAGCAGCGCCCCTACGTCCGCACCATAACCGTGAACAGTTACGCACAAATGTGTCGTGAACAGTTTCCCGACGCATGCGGGTTGACGTTCGCTGCGGGTTGGAGTAGAATACTTACCGGCTCCTGGCGCACCCCCCAGGCGCCGCCACGCGCTGACAGTGTCCGCATACGTGGCCAGGCCCGACATTCTGCGCCGGCATGATTGGAGGATGAGTGTGGTTAGCACAACCGACAAGGTGACTGCGGCAGCCCGCGCCGGGCTGGTCGTTCCCGCATTCAACATACCGTATCTGCCTATGATGAAACCGGTCATCCAGGCAGTCGTGGATCAAGATTGTTTTGCTCTGGTTGCTGTCGCTCGTCTGGAGTGGATCAAATTCGAGTCGCATAGCCCGGCCGCTGTCATCGATGAATATCGTAAGTGGGCACGTCCAGGATACGTTTCTTTGCATCTTGATCATGTGCCGGTGATCGATGAGGATGGCCTGCGCGTCGATTTCTATGAAATTATCCAGCAAGCAATTGAACTCGGTTACCAGTCGGTGATGGTCGATGGCTCACGCTTGCCCCTGGACGGCAACATCGAAGCGACGCGGCGTGTGGTTGAGATGGCGCATATGGCCGGCGTGCCGTGTGAGGCAGAACTCGGCGCAGTAATGGGGCACGAGGCTGGCCCCTTGCCGCCGTATGACGAGCTTTTCGCCTCGGGCATGGGTTTTACCGATGTGGCAGAGGCGCAGCGGTTCGTGCACGAGACCGGGTGTGACTGGCTGTCGGTCGCTATTGGCAACGTGCACGGAGCGGTTTCCGGCGTCCTCAAGGACAAGAAGAAGGTCGAGGCGCGTCTCAGCCTCGGTCATCTCGACCGCTTGCGCCAGGCAACCGGTGTGCCCCTGGTTCTGCACGGCGGCTCGGGTATCAGACAGGACGACGTACTCGCTGCCATCAAGCGCGGCATCGCCAAGATCAATATCGGCACTGACATCCGCCAGCCATACGAAGCCGCCATACGAGATACGAAAGATGTGGAGGCAGCCCGTCAGGTTGTTTATACCCGCACCTGCGAGCTGCTGCGTGATTCGCTTGGCCTTGCCGGCACGCGCAGTCTGATCGCAGACGCGGTATAGGGAGAACGCATGAGTCTTCTCGGAATTGACGCAGGAACAACGGGCTGCAAGGCGGTGGCATTTTCACTGCGCGGCGAGGCGCTGGCGTCTGCCTACCGTGAATACGACATCAACCGGCCGCAGCCGGGCTGGGATGAGCTTGATCCGGGCGAGGTGTGGAGTAAGGTCAAGAGCGCCATCGCTGCCGTTGTCAGCCAGACGACGCATGACCCGGTTCAGGCCTTGTCCGTGTCGTCGCTTGGCGAAGCAATGGTTCCCGTGACGATGGACAGGACAATTCTCGGCCCATCGATCCTCCTCTCGGATGCGCGCGGCGCTGAGTATTTGCCGGAGTTGGCGCGCAACCTGTCGGCGCAGCGACTCTATGAGATCAACGGTAATACTCTTGGCAATCACTATAGCCTGACCAAGCTGCTGTGGACGAAGCGCCAGCGGCCTGATCTGTACCAGAAGGCCGACAAGTTCCTTCTGTGGAGTAGCTTCATCTCCTTCATGCTCGGCGCGGAAGCGGTGGTCGATTACTCGCTGGCCAATCGAACGCTGCTCTTCGACGTCAACCGTTTCGCCTGGTCGCCTGAGTTACTTACCTGGGCCGGGCTGGACGAAGACAAGCTGCCTGCGACGACGCCATCTGGAACGGTGGTCGGCTCTGTGGCAGGGCATGTCGCCGCCGAGCTTGGCTTGCCGCCGGGCGTGGCGATTGTCAGCGGGGCGCACGATCAGTGCGCCAATGCGGTGGGCTGCGGCGTCATTTGTGAGGGGAGCGCTGTCTTTGGCATGGGGACGTTCCTGTGCATCACTCCCGTGTTTACACAGCGGCGCGACCCGGCGCTGATGATCGGGCGTGGGCTGAGCACCGAGCATCACGCTGTGCCGGGCCAATATGTCTGCTTCATCTACAACCAGGGTGGCTCGCTCGTCAAGTGGTTTCGCAATACGTTTGCCGCCAGCGAGCAGCGGCAGGCGCGCGCCAGCGGCCGCGATGTCTATCCCGGCTTGTTTGCCGAGCTTCCGGCGCGGCCCAGCAGTGTGGTCGTTCTGCCGCATTTCACCAGCAAGGGGCCGCCGGCATTCTTGACCGATTCCAGCGGCGTGATCGCCGGGCTGCACCTGGATACAACGCGGGGAGACATTCTCAAAGGAATCCTCGAAGGGACAACGTTCTACCTGAAGCAGTGCGTGGACGATCTTCCCCCAACTGGCATAGAGATCAGGGATTACCGCGCCGTCGGCGGCGGGAGCAAGGCGGATGGCTGGATACAGCTCTGCGCCGACATTCTGGGCCGCCCGTTCATCCGTCCAAAGACAACAGAGGCCGGAGCGCTGGGCGCTGCCATTATTGCCGGTGTGGGCAAGGGCGTTTTCTCATCCTACGCTAGCGCCGTGCAAAGCATGGTCGAACTGGACAGGACGTTCGAGCCTGATGCGCGCAAGACGGCGCTCTATGCGCAGCGCTACGCGCGCTATGCCCGCCTGTGGCCGCTTCTGAGCGACTATCTGCGGGATACGGGTGCAACGTCGAAATAGTGTGTTGCCCATCCGTTGGCCTTCTGCACCCGCGCCCCCTGCGCAATACAGATGCCGTGACGGTCCTCGATGCCGGTGTCATCACAGGCAGTCCCCACGGTCAAGCCGTATGGCCACGGCGTCTGATCTGTGCATGGCGGATCAAAGATGGCGATTCTACGATGCCTTGTGTCTTTGTTCTCGATGTTGACAAAACTCTTCCGACGTGCTACATGTTCCTATATATATTCGCTTATGTATTTAGTGCATTCTCTTGCTCTATACGATAGTTCCCTCCCTCTACGCCTGGACTTGGACATCTTTTCATCGAACTCCACGACCATCTGCGTATCTGCAGGAGGCGACGATTGCAGACAGAGTGACCAGGACCACTGGACGACTTCTTCCAGTGTGTATCCTGTGTGTGCGTGTATGTCGGCAGCCGTCTTGTCAGGCGAAAACAATCCGCCATTGGTCTGAGACTGAGACCGGGATAGTCCGAGCATGAGGAGTCATTCATGGACCGGCGCTCCGGCTCCTCAGTGCAGCGACCGTTGCGACTCGTTGAAGCGCTTGCAACGTGGATAGGCGCCGGAGCCTATGCGTAAAGCCTTCAATTATGCGGTGACACAGGCGCCGGCTGCAGTCCCGGTGATTAGCTATTGCTCACGCATCCAGAGGTCAGTGCAGGGAGACGACATGACTACCTTTCGACGTGGCGCTTTCGTCCTTCTCGTCGTTGTTCTCGCTGTCGCCCTCTTGGCGCGGCAGGCAAAAAGCACGGGGGCTCAAGACATTGCATCTCGTGTGCCCGCGCTCTCTGCGACCCTGGTCGCCGTCAGCGACGCCTGGGTCAGCGAGGCTCAGCCCAGCGCCAACAACGGGGGCAGCCGCAGCCTGATGGTCGAGAGGACAGATGCTCGGGTTCCAACCCAAGCGCAGACTCTGGTGCAATTCGACCTCTCATCTATCCCTGCCGGCGCCATTATCGACACGGCGCAGTTGCTCCTGTACCAACTCAATGCAGGGAGCGCCAGCAGCTACGCCATCTACGTTGATGAGATGGGAGCGCGCTGGAGCGAACTGGGGGTGACCTGGAACACGCGTCCGGCGGCTGCCAACCGAGGCGACCCGGCGTCGGCACTAAACCAGACGCCAGGGTACAAACAGTGGGATGTACGGCAGATCGTCACGCGCTGGACCAGTGGTATGGCAGCAAACTATGGCTTCCTCCTGCGTGGCAACGGCGCCACAATCGGCTTGCGCGAGTTCTCCGCGCGCGACCTGGCTGGCCAAGAGCCGCTCCTCCGCCTTATCTACCACATGCCCGTAGCCACCGCTACAGCGACGGCGACTCTAGCGCCCACTGCCACAGCGACGGCTGCCGTCCCCCCGAGCGCGACCGCGACGCGCACGTCGACCGCTGCTGCCAGCAATACGGCGACGGTGACAGCCACCGCCACCCGTACCGCCACCCGTACCGCCACCCGCACTGCGACACGCACGCCTACACGCACACCAACGCGCACGCCGACGCCAACACCTCTGCTTCTTGCCGACCTGATCGCAACCCACATCGAGGTGACACAGGTTGTGCAGGATCTGAATAACAGCGTTCGCCTCGTTACGGGAAAGCGTACCTTTGTGCGCTTCCATGTGCGCTCCGCCTTCGGCCAGGTATGGGGTAGCGCTAAGTTGACGATACACAACAACGGAGCTACGGCCGTGCTGAGCCCCATCAATACCAGCAACTGGCTTCTCCTGGTTCGCCAGTCGCCTGATCGCGGGCAGCTCTCGCATTCGTTCCTTTTCGAGATTCCGTTTGGTTTCCGAAATGGCTCGCTAGCAATCACGGCTCAGGTCAACACGCCGTCCAACGTCATCGACATCAGTCCCGCCAACAATCAAATCGCCACGGCCGTTTCGTTTGAAAATGCGCCGGGTCTGGACATTGTCATCTACCGCATCGGCTACAAATTCGGCGGGCAAACGTATTACCCCCCGGTCTCGCATGTCGACAAGTTGGTCGTATGGTTGAGGAACGCCTACCCGACGCGTAGCATCAAGTATACCGTGCGCCAGATGATGTGGGGCACGATGTCTCGGATGAAGGACAAAGATGGAAACTGGGCGTCGCTAGATCCAAACTGCGGGAGCGTCAACGCAGTTCTGTGGTCTACGTGGTGGTATGACCGCCTCCTTGGCAAGGCATCACAACACACTCGTTACTACGGCATGGTTGATGACACCATCGCCTTCATGCGCGGGTGTTCGCCGCGGCCCGGCAATGCTTCGTCAGGCCCGACGGGCACGGGTACCTTCGGCTGGGACTTCGACGGCTCGTACGGCGATTGGTATGGTGGGCACGAACTGGCCCACTCTTTCGGCCGTGGCCACGCCAATTTCTGCAAGGCCGAAGGCGGTCCGAGCTATCCCTATGCGCAGGGCATGATCAGCCCTGTGCTGTCGGGCAATGCCGCACTCTATGGCCTTGACGCTTCGACGCACAAGGTTTATCCTCCGACCTCGCATGATGTCATGACCTACTGCTCTGACCAGTGGATGAGCGATTTCACCTACGAAGCACTCCTTAACTGGTTCCAGGGCAAAGGCGGTCCGCCCAATCTGTCGTTTATGCCGAGCGCCGGAGACGGGTTGCTGGTTTCAGGAAGCCTCGACCCGGCAACGGGCGCTGTGAGCCTGCAGCCGCTCTATGTCATCCCCAATGCCCCGAACATGCCGCCGACGCCTGGACCGTATGCCATCGTCCTGCGCGCGATCGGAGGCGCTGAGCTCGCCCGCTACCCCTTCACGCCGTTGGAGGGAGAAGGCGGCCCGATGCTGCCGGACGCGGCAGAGCGCGACGTTCATGTGTCGGCGATCAGCGAGATCGTACCGTACATCAGTGGCACGGTCCAGGTGGATATCGTGGGGCCGGGTGCGGCGGTGCTGGTAACGGTTACAGCCGGCGCCAACACGCCCAGTGTGCACCTGCTTTCACCCAACGGCGGCGAGACCATCTCCGGCGACCCGGTAAACGTCTCCTGGACTGCCTCCGACCTGGATGGCGATCCTCTGGCGTTCAGCGTGCAGTATAGCCCGGACAACGGTGCGAGCTGGCAAATGGCGACACAGAGTATTACCGGTACGACGGCATCGGTGCCGCGGGCGAACCTGACCGCGGGTACCCAGGCGCTCTTCCGGGTGTGGGCCAGCGACGGCATCCACACAGCTAGCGATACCTCGGATGCGACCTTTGTGCTAGATAATGCTCCGCCCAAGGTTCAGATCGTCGAGCCGGCAGGCGACATCACGATCATTGCCGGCCAGACGCTTGCCCTGGAGGCCAATGCCTACGACACAGACAGCGGTGCTCTGGATGGTGATCAGGTGCAGTGGACGTCCGATCTGGATGGCCCGCTGGGAACGGGGGCGCAGTTGACTGCCGCGGGACTGAGTGTCGGGACGCATACCATCACGGTCAGCGCCGCCGACAGCCAGGGAGCAACCGCCGAGGCTGCGGTGCAGGTGACCGTGTCGGCTGAACCCGAGTACCTTTTCCCGACTCTTATCTTCTTGCCGATCATCGTGCTGTAGGTGATTGAATGAAACGTGGAGAAACGCACCTCTTTAGGCAACCTGGTTTCGCACTCTGGGTAGGGTCTTCCGGCGCCGCTGACCTCATCGGCAGACCGCGGGCACGATCTGTGCGCTATGCGCCCATGGTGCTGCGCGCCGATGTGCGCCCGCTCACGCTGAAATGAGCACTTTGAGTGTCAAACGATACAAACAAAGTGTTGTTCGCCATTAGCTTCACGCCAGTCCCCCTGGGAATGCTACGGCACGTGAGCGCTGTATGACGAGTGCGGTGGCGCAGACCGGGTCCACATTGACCCCAACCAGCGCAGTGCTGGGGTATAGAATAGCGAGAGACAACCAGGAGGATCATCAGCATCGCACACTATGCCCGACTGTGGCCTCTGCTGAGCGACTATCTGCGGGATAGCGGCGCAGCGTGTTGACCGTGGGTAACTGCTCACCGTTGTATCGTGATACACGCCGACAACGTAGTAGGAGGCCACACCGAAGCTGAGATGTCATGCTGCCTGCCCCCTGGACTGCCCCCTGGACTGCCCCCTGGACTGCCCCCTGGACTG
>CAYOEZ010000045.1:0-24420 GCA_964402955.1 uncultured Ktedonobacterales bacterium
TCCACCATCGGGTCGGTGAATTCCGTGACGTGGCCGCTGGCCTTCCAGACGCTGGCGTTCATGACGATGGCGCTATCGAGGCCAACCACGTCGTCGCGCTCCTGCACCATCGCCTTCCACCAGGCAGCCTTGATGTTGTTCTTGAGCTCGACGCCCAGCGGGCCGTAGTCCCAGAAGCCGCCCAGGCCGCCATAGATTTCGCTCCCAGGAAAGACAAACCCTCGCCGCTTGCACAACGAGACGATGGTATCCATATCAGGCATAAGAATCTCCTATCACAATTTTCGTGTTGCGCGCTTTTCGTCCCTATTTCGCGCTGTTCGTGCTCCGGTCTTTCGTGCTCACGGTTCTTTGTTCCGCTCACGCCACGCGGCAGTGCGCTCGACGCTGGCCTGGCTCTGGTGCTGGATGTATCGCCCCATTTCGCTCTGCGCCTTGTCCAGCGGCCAGCGGCTGTCCGCCTTGGCCATCACATTGGTCACGACCGTGTCCATGTCGATACCGTAATGGATGGCAATCTTGGTCAAGAAGACGAGGGCATCGCCGATCTCTGCAGAGAGCTTGGCGATTGCGTCCTGGCGTGCACTCGGGTTACGATAGCCCTCCAGGTACAGCACCTCGCGCGCTATCTCACCCACCTCTTCCATCAGATGGACCGTCACCTGGCTCGTCTCAACCAGATCGAGCGAGCGAGAGCGGTCGTATTCCTCGAACCAGCGTTGGTACGTTGAGAAGTCCAGGCGTCCTCCGCCATCCTATTTGTCCAGCAGATCAGACCCCGACAGTTCGGCCACTTTCAGTAGATTTTGTCGACATCAACAGCAAGGCAGCCATCAACCGCCTCATACAGGTTCTGCAGCAATTCCATCAGGGTTTCGCCTTGAGTAGCGCAACCCGGTATGGCTGGCACTTCCGCCCAGAATCCACCCTCTTCTGCCCTATGGATGACAACCTTCAGTTTCATCGTTGCACCTCGATAATCCACGCCAACAAGAATCCAAGAGCATTATACACCAAAGCGCTCATCATGTCAGTAGCGATGCACGCGAAAACGGCGCTTGCCCCCCTACCCGCGCTATGCTAGAATACACACGGAGGTGAGCCATGATACTGATCAAGGGAGCAACACTGATCGACGGAACAGGACGCGCGGCTGTGGCCGATGCGGCCATTGTCATCGAGGGCGACCGCTTCACGTGGGTTGGCCGCCAGGCCGATTTGGACAAAACGCAGACATTCGACCACACGGTTGACGCCAGCGGCAAGTATGTCATCCCCGGCATGATCGATGCGCACACCCACATTTCGTGGGATGGCCGCGTGCGGGCTGACCTGGCGGCAACGCGCAGCCCCTACGAAACCGTTCTCATCGCCATCCAGCAGGTCGGGCGCATCTTGAACAGCGGCGTGACCGCGCTGCGCGATGTGGGCGGCGACCGCCACGTTGACATCTTCGTCAAGAAGGCGATCAAGGCCGGCGAGGTCATCGGGCCGCGTCTCATGGTTTCGGGGTCATATCTGTGCCGGACGGGCGGCCACGCCTACTGGTCGGGCATGGAGGTAGATGGCGCCGAGGAAATGCGCAAGGGCGTGCGCACTCAGATCAAAGCCGGCGCCGACATGATCAAGATCATGGTCACCGGCGGGCTGGCGACGCCGGGGGCGAATATCAACCTGGTGCAGTTGACAGACGACGAGATTCGCACCGCTACTGAGGAGGCGCGGCGCTTCGAGATGATCACCGCCGCGCACTGTCACACGCTGCCCGGCATCAAGGCGGCTGTGCGCAATGGCGTTTACACTATCGAGCACGGCCTTTTCACCGACGAGGACGCCGCCGACCTGATGGCCAGACACGGAGCGATGCTTGTGATGACGATCAAGAAAGTCAGTGCGGCCGAAAAGGACTTGCCGGGGCTCGAGGAGTTTCTGCGCATAACGGGCCCACGCGTCAACAAGGTGACCCGCATGTTGGCTGAGCGCAACGTGCCAATGGCATTGGGCACTGACGATGTCATACAGGGCGACGGCATCCCCTACGTCATGGATGAACTGGTCAAGTCCGGAGCATCGCCAATGGAGACGATCGTCGCCGCAACGCTGAGCGGCGCCAAGGCCATGGCGCGCGCCGACAGCCTCGGCTCAGTGGAAAGCGGCAAGCTGGCCGACTTCGTCATCCTCAACTCCGACCCGCTGGTGAAGATCGGCAACGTACGCGATATCAACGCCATCTACCTCGGCGGCAAGGTCGTCGCTCGTCCGGTAAACCCGGTGGTCATCTGACTGGGATAGGTCGAATGGGACGCGGACAAGATGAAAGGAGCACGAAAACGACGCTGATTAGAAACTAGTCTAATCTGTGTCCTTTCCGTGCTCTTTTGATCCTATCCGCGTCCCATTCAATCCCAGGCTACTTCAGGCTGCTGGCGACTTTCTTCAGGTCCTCATAGTTGGGCTGCTGGCCGGGAGCGTCAGCTATCCACTTGTAGCGTATGACGCCGCTCTTGTCGACGATGTAGACCGCTCGCCTGCCCACGCCCTTCATGCCGGCAATGTTGTCGTAGAAGCCGCTATATGCGGGGAAGACCTCCCGGTTAAAGTCGGGCAGAAGCGGGAAGGGCAGCCCGCCCAGCCGCTCGGAGAACGCACGTTGGGAATGGATGCTGTCCACGCTGACGCCGATGATCTGTGCGCCGTGTGCCTTGTAGAACTTGTCGTCGTCTCGAAACCGAGACAATTCTGACGTTCAAACGCTGCTGAAGGCCAGGACATAGAACACCAGGACGGCGTTCTTCTCCTTCAGCGCCTCGCTCAATGTCACCTTATCGCCGATTGTGCTGGCGAGGGTAAAGTCTGGGGCTTTCATTCCCACATCGAGATCAGCCATCGTCGTCTCCTTTCGGCCAGACAGGCTGGCCGTGATCAAATGTTGCCCTGCGTGCGCAGCCGCTCCTTCACAGCGTTAAGCCCCTCGCGTGGCTCGCTCATGCGCGCTCGATCCGTCAGCGTGTCGTAGATGTCCTCCCAAAGCTCGCCGTACTCGCGTAGGTCAATCAGCACAGCGGTCTTTTCTCCCTTGTCATTGCTCACGAACTGAATGCCCTGCATCGCCCTACCCTCCCTGCAACTGCTGACACCCTATTCCTGCCGCTACTCTGCAGATTGCGTTTGATACTCGCGAACAGATTCTAGCACTTTCCACACTCGATGGCAATGCTTACGCGGAGATCAGACTCGTCCGCTCATGCAGAAACAGCGTGTGGCTGCCCTCCCCCGCGCCATGTCTCTAAGCGATAATCGGCTCCGTTCTCGCTTCCTTCCTAAACACAATCCGCCCGTCCGCGACATCAACGATCACCCTGTCGCCGTCACGGAACGTGCCCTCAAGGATGCTCATCGCCAGCGGATCGAGCACCTGGCGCTGAATGGTGCGCTTGAGCGGGCGCGCACCATAGACCGGATCGAAGCCCTCGTTGGCCAGATACTCCTTCGCCGCCAGCGTCAACTCCAGGTCAACCTTGCGCTCGGCCAGCCGCTTCTTGAGCGTGCTCACCTGGATGTCTACAATTTTCAGGATATGCTCCAGGCTCAGCGAGTGGAAGATGATCGTCTCATCCACGCGGTTCAGGAACTCCGGGCGGAAGCTCTGGCGCAGCGCCTCCAGCACCCGCCGGCGCATCTCCGCATCATCCTTCGGCCCCAGCTCCTTGATGAACTCACTGCCGATGTTCGAGGTCATGGCGACAAGCGTGTTCTTGAAGTCCACCGTTCGCCCCTGGCCATCGGTCAGGCGGCCATCATCGAGAATCTGCAAGAGCGCGTTGAACACATCGGGATGAGCCTTCTCGATCTCATCGAAGAGCACCACCGTGTACGGCTTGCGGCGCACCGCTTCGGTCAGTTGGCCGCCCTCTTCATAGCCCACGTAGCCAGGGGGCGCGCCGATCAGGCGTGAGACGGTGTGCTTCTCCATATACTCCGACATGTCCAGGCGCACCATCGCCTGCTCGTCGTCAAACAGAAACTCCGCCAGGGCACGCGCCAACTCGGTCTTGCCGACGCCCGTGGGCCCCAGGAACAGGAAGCTGCCCAACGGACGGTTGGGATCCTGCAAACCGGCGCGGGCGCGGCGCACAGAATTGGATACGGCGGCGATCGCCTCCTCCTGCCCCACCACGCGCAGTTGCAGTCGCTCTTCCATGCGGATCAGCTTGTGCACCTCGCCTTCCAGCATCTTGCTGACCGGAATACCTGTCCACTTGGACAGCACCTCGGCGATGTCTTCCTCGGTCACTTCCTGCGCCAGCAGGCCATGATCGCGCTGCACGCCGACCAGGCGGTCCTCGGCTGCCTTCAACTTCCGCTCCAGCTCCACCTGCGTGCCGTATTTGAGTCGCGACGCCTTGCTATAGTCGCCCTGGCGCTCGGCCTTCTCGTAGTCAGTCTTGGTCTGCTCGATTTCTTCCTTGATGCGGCTGATCTGCGTGATCACTTCCTTCTCGCTCTGCCATTGGGCGCGCATGCCAGCGTCCTTCTCTTTCAGGTCGGCCAGTTCTTTCTCCAGCTTGTGCCGGCGATCTTGTGACGCCGCGTCCTTCTCCTTCTTCAGAGCCTCGCGCTCCACCTCAAGCTGGCGGCGCTTGCGGTCAACTTCGTCCAGCTCCACCGGCATCGAGTCGATCTCCATACGCAGGCGCGAGGCAGCTTCGTCGATCAGGTCGATCGCCTTGTCGGGCAAAAAGCGGTCGCTGATGTAGCGGTTGGAGAGCACAGCAGCCGCCACGAGCGCCGAATCCTGGATGCGCACACCGTGGTGCACCTCGTAGCGCTCTTTCAGGCCGCGCAGGATGGAAATCGTATCCTCCAGCGCCGGCTCGCCCACCAGCACAGGCTGGAAGCGGCGCTCCAACGCAGCGTCTTTTTCGATGTACTTGCGATACTCGTTGAGCGTGGTCGCGCCGATGCAGTGCAGTTCGCCGCGCGCCAGGGCCGGCTTGAGCATGTTCGAGGCGTCCATCGACCCCTCAGCCGCGCCCGCGCCGACAACGGTGTGCAGCTCATCGATAAACAGGATAATATCGCCCTCGGACTGGGTGACTTCCTTCAGCACGGCCTTCAGCCGTTCCTCGAACTCGCCGCGGTACTTGGCGCCGGCGACAAGCGCGCCCAGGTCGAGCGTCACCAGGCGCTTGTTCTTCAACCCCTCGGGCACGTCGCCGCGCACGATGCGCTGCGCCAGTCCCTCGACAACGGCTGTCTTGCCCACGCCGGGCTCGCCGATCAGCACCGGGTTGTTCTTGGTGCGGCGCGAGAGCACCTGCATGACACGGCGGATTTCCTCGTCGCGGCCAATCACAGGGTCCAGCCGGTTCTTGCGCGCCAGGTCAGTCAGATCGCGGCCATACTTCTCCAGCGCCTGATACTTGCCTTCCGGGTTCTGGTCGGTCACGCGCTGGTTGCCGCGAATCTGCGTTAGCACGCCATAAATGCTCTCCTTGCTGACCGCCAACGAGAGTAGAGTGCGCCCCGCCGGGGTCTTATCCCCCTCATCTGCAATGGCAATCAGCAGATGCTCGGTGGAAATGAACTCATCCTTGAGCCGGTTGGCCTCGGCCTGCGCCACATCATAGACGCGCTGCATGCGAGACGACAACGTTAGTTGCTGCCCCTGCCCGTATACCTTGGGCATGCGGTCAAGCTCGCCGCGCAGCGCCAACCTGGCAGACGCGGGGTCAGCGCCCAGCTTCTGCAGAATCTGCGGCGCAACGCCATCCTGCTGGTCGAGCAAGGCGTAGAGCAAATGCTCCACATCGAGTTGATTGTGATTTGATTGCTGCGCCAGTCCCTGTGCGGCGAGCACGGACTCCTGGGCCTTTTCGGTTAGTTTATTGAGATTCATTGCCATTGACTCCCACTGAAGTATTCATGCAGCCTCCCGAAGACAGCTGCGCGGAGACTTGACATTGCCGGCCAACACATGTATCATGTGTCCTACGAAGGGAGATGATTCAAGATGAAAAGATCAGTTGGTCCTTCCATTGCCAACCAGATGGATGCCGACTACGTGCTGGATGCCGAAATGCAGGAGTACGCTGGCAAGTGGGTCGCAGTCGTCCGGCACAAGGTCGTCGCTGTCGGTGATAGCGTGAAAACCGTTGTTGACCAGGCCAAGGCAAAGGGCTACAAAGAGCCCCTGATCATGCGCGCCCCTGAACAAGGCGTCTGGATACTCTGATGCGCTTCCGCTACCTACCCATCGGTGGCAGGCTCAAGCCTGCCCTCGATGTGGTGGCCATCTGTGGCGACCAACGACTGGCAACACGAGCCATCGTTGATTCCGGGGCCGACTTCAGCGTTTTCGACATCCAGATCGCGGATCACCTCGGCATCCCAATAGACCGATCGGCCGGCCTGACGGTGCGGGGAGTCGGCGGACAGGCGGTCGTGTATCCAGGGCATCTCGACATCGAACTTCGGCGACACCGGCTCAACCTGAACGTGTTCTTCGCTACAAACCTCCCCATCAACCTGCTCGGTCGCGACGATTTCTTTCATCACTTCGTTGTGCAGTTCGACGAGATCAAACATGAACTGCAACTCATGACCAGACGAACGTCCTCTGCTGGCCAAGGCAATAGGTAACTCTCAGATCTGCGCCTCTTCACCCAAACGCGCGCGCAACGCAGCAACCTCGCGCTCTAGCTCGTTAATGCGTTGCGTCATGTTCATGATGACGTCCACGCCGGCCAGATTGACACCCAGGTCATCCATCAGCCGCTGGATCAGACGCAGCCGCTCGATGTCGCTTTGCGAATAGAGCCGGATATTGCCACGCGAGCGCGAGGGCTGCACCAGCCCAGCGCGTTCATAGTAGCGCAGCGTCTGGGGGTGAAGCTCCAGAATCTGCGCCGCCACACTAATCACAAAACACGGTTCGTTATCGTCAAACATGTTTATCAGGGGTCAGGGCATAGGGTTCAGGGTTCAGAGATTCGGCCACACACGCCTGCGAGCTACTGCCGTCATACCCTGAACCCTGAACCCTGAATCCTATGCCCTATACCCTGCCCTTTCGTAGCTCCTCAAAAAGCAGCTTCTCCTGGGCGGTCAGGCGCAGCGGCAAGATAGCCTTGATTCGAAGGTAGAGATCGCCGCGCTCGTCAGGCCGCCCCACCGTTGGCATGCCCTGCCCCGCCAGACGCATCGTCGTGCCGTTCTGCGTTTCGGGGGCGATCTTGAGCGCCAGGCGTGAGCCGCGCGGGGTCGCAACAGGTACCTCACCGCCAAGCATCAGAGTCGCCAGATCGACGGGCAGATCAGTGTAGAGATCATTGCCTTTGCGCTCATACGCGGCGTTGGGCAACACTGTGGCGACAAGGTAGACGTCGCCCCTGGCGCCGCCCCCTGCGCCCTGACCACCGAGACCGGCCATGCGCACACGTGCACCGCTATCCACGCCGGCTGGTATCTTGACCTCGATGCGCCGGGGCTTGCCATCTTCCCCTTGCGTCTCCAGCACGCGCTGCGTTCCCGTACACGCCTCTTCCAGTGTGACCTCAACCGCAGACTCGAAGTCCTGGCCACGCCGGGAGCGGCGCGCCGTCTGCTGGCCGCTCGCGCCGCCGCCAAAGAACGTGTTGAAGAAATCCGAGAACGCACCGCCGCCCATGCCACTGCCAGCATTCCCGCCCATGCCGCCCAGAATCTGCTCCAGTTCCTCTTGCGTCATGGCGCGATATTGCCCACCGCCCTGCTGGCCATACCCGCCCCACTGGAAGGGACCTTGCTGCTGCCCGCCGCCGCGCTGCAACTGCTCATACTGCTGCCAGTAGGCGCCAAGCTCATCGTACTTCTTGCGCGTCTGCGGGTCGCTCAAGACGTCATTGGCCTCGTTGATTTCCTTGAACTTCTCTTCTGACTGCTTGCGGTTCTGCGGGTTGACGTCGGGATGCCATTTGCGCGCCAGACGGCGATATGCCGCCTTGATATCCTTATCACTGGCCGTTTTCGGCACACTCAGCGTCTTATAGTAATCCTTGTAATCCATGTGACTCCTTCCGGTGAGCGTACTCCCGTCAAGGGGGGAATCCCGCAAGCGGCCGGCACAGCCCCATCCAGCCAGTCGTCGCACTACCGATCTGTCTCACACGCCTATCACAGACGACAGTATAGCACTTGCCACTACGTTTGTCAATAACTCTACCACTATCTTCATGCAGTGTTATGAATTCATGCGATATAACTCTTGACAAACAGTCTATCAAGTGCTATAATGCGCTTGTACGAGGAACTCGGCGAAAACAAGCGGTTCGTGCGCAGGCGTTTCAACCTACGCACGAACCGAGGTGGAAAACTGCAAATGCTGAACATCACGCCACGCTATACGATGAGTGTGGCTGCTCGCCTGACCGGCATCCCGCCGCACGTGCTGCGCCGCTACGAACGCGAAGGCGTGTTAACACCCGGGCGGCTCGGCACGCGCAACCGTCTCTTCTCGGACTCTGATCTTGCCCGGGCGCGTCACATTGCCGAACTGACCAGGCAAGGTATCAACATGGCCGGTATCAAAGCCATCCTTAAGATGGAACCAGACGAATCACAAACATAGGAGGAAAGACAGATGTCTATTGTCCGTTGGGAACCATTTGGCGACCTGCTCTCGCTGCGCGAGGCCATGGATCGCCTCTTTGAAGAGAGCGTCGTCCGCCCTGGCAGCCGCATCCTTGCACCCTATGGCGCCCGCGAGCTTGCACTCGACATGTACGAAACCGAGGATAACGTCGTGGTCACGGCCGCACTGCCCGGCGTGATGCCGGAAGACGTGGAAATCACGATCACCGGCGACGTGCTACAGATCAAGGGCGAAACGAAGTCGGAAACGAAGGAGGAAACGGCCACCTACCTGCGCCAGGAGCGCCGCTACGGCGCCTTCTCACGCACCATTGCTCTGGCCGCTCCCATCCAGGCCGAGAAAGCCGACGCCAGGTTCAAGGACGGCGTGCTGACCCTCACCATACCCAAGGCCGACGCAGCCAGGCCGAAGAGCATTAAGGTCAAGACCGACAGCAAGTAACAAAAACCTGTCGGGCACATGCCGTGCCACTCTGGTGGCGCGGCATGTGCTTTCTCCGTGTTCTCGCTGCCACGTGGCCGCACCCTCTGAGTACGCGGCGGCCCGAACGCCTGAGTTAGCGTTGTACTTCAGTCACGCCAGCCGTTACACTGCCTGGACAAAGAGAGCACAGAGTCAAATAGAGAACTCTCAGCTTTCTCTGCGGTGCATCTGCCGCTCAGTCTGTCACCCTGCCTGTGCATGATAGCTGGATCTCACGGAATGCCAGTTGACAACCTATTTTTCTGGTAGTATATTGCGCTTGAAGAAAAGTGGCACAGCGCATTGACAGCAGAATACCACAACAGGAGGAACTGCCATGGCAGGCCGGGGGTCAACATCTCGGATAGTTGCGGTCGTGATTACCGTCGCTCTAGCAGTGTTGTTTCTCATCAGCGGCGCGGTTCCCCCCATATATTGGACGGGCGACGAGTGGCAAGCCATTGCCGGACTCCTGGCCGTCGTCGTCGCGACTGCAGCCCTTTTCTTTTCCGCACGCACCGAAGCACGATCGGAGAAGCGTTTCGACAAGCAGATGGCGCAATACGAAGCCGCCGAGAAACGAGCACATGAGCGCTTCCAGGAGCAAACCGCGCTAGATCTGAAGGTTGCCGGTGGCAACGTCAGGCCGTTCCTTGCGCTTGTCCCCTATGGCGATTTCAGGACGAGGGCGGGCGTTCTCCTTCACAACTACGGCGTGGGACCGGCGATCGTCAAGCAGCAGATGACATACGAGGTGCATGCCAACTTCGAGAGCAAAAGGGCTCTCACTTTGCGCTCTATCCTCAATCTGGACGTATCGGTTGCTTGGGACAAGGAATGGAAGGCCGACGCTCCTATGCACGTCATGCCCGACAAGGAACTGTGCCTCATGGAGCTATCGATTGACGGACTAGTCGCTAAAGGCATGCCTGACCAGGACGCCAGCGCACTTTTCGTCGCTCTCAGTCACCGGATACTGGATGTAGAGTTCATCATTGAGTATGAGGATATCCTAGGCGGCCACCATTGCCAGCGGCTCAAGGTTTAGCGCTGCTGTGCCTGCCGCCTTTCCCATCCAACAGAATGGGCGGCTGCCACCAGAGCAGCCGCCCCATTTCGCACCATTCGTGCTCTTTCCCTTCCTTTCGTGGTCCTATCGCCCTCCGTCCCACAGTCTATTCTCCGCAATCACCTTCTGGTACCAGTTGAAGCTGCCCTTGGGGATACGGGCCAGTGTCTTGTAGTCGGTATAGACAATGCCGAAACGGCGGCTGTAGCCATGGGCCCACTCGAAGTTGTCCATGAGCGACCACAGGAAGTAGCCACGCAGCGTCGCGCCGGCGGCGATCGCCTGGTGACAAGCCCGCAGGTGGCTGTCCAAATAGGAGATGCGCTTGGGATCGTCCACCGCGCCGCCCACCAGCTTGTCGTCATAGGCGCAGCCGTTCTCGGTGACATACATGGCCTTTGGCGCATAATCGCGCTGCACGCGCATGAGCAGCTCGAACAGTTGCGCTGGCACGACTGGCCACCCCATCGCGGTCAGCTCGTAGCCGGCCTTCTTCAGTTCATCCGGCGTCAGCCCCACGAAGCCCAGCGGCGTCTGGCTCAACGGCACAGCGCGCACGATCGCCGGGAAGTAATAGTTGACGCCCAGGAAGTCAATCGGCGCGCCGATCTCTTTTGTGTCTACAGCAGCGCCCGCGGGCAGGTGCTTACCCAGGCTATCGTGCATGTCCTTCGGATAGCCACGCCCGAAGACCGGATCAAGGAACCAGCGGTTGCCATAGCCGTCCTGGCGCCAGGCAGCGGCCTTGTCGGCCTCAGACGACGTGGCGGGCAGCGCCGGCGAGAGGTTGAGCGTGATGCCGACCCTGGCGTCTTTCGACGCCGCACGCAGCACCGGCACGGAGCGGCCATGCGCCAGCAGCAGATGGTGCGACGCCTGCACGGACTTCGCCAGGTCACGCACACCGGGGGCATGAACCCCCTCGTAGTAACCGAGAAAGGCCGACACCCACGGCTCGTTGAACGTAATCCAGTTCTTGACGCGGTCACCCAGCGCCTTTGCCACAACGCCGGCATAGGCAACAAAGCCGTCGACGGTGGCGCGGTTTGTCCAGCCGCCCTGGTCTTCCAGCGCCTGCGGCAGGTCCCAGTGGTAGAGCGTCACAAAAGGCCTGATCTTCGCCGCCAGCAACCCATCGACCAGCCGGTCATAGAACGCAAGCCCTTTGGCATTGACCTGTCCGGCGCCCGCCGGCACAATGCGCGGCCACGCCACCGAGAAACGATAGGCGCCGACGCCCAATGTCTGCATCAGCTTGATGTCGTCCGGCCACTTGTGGTAATGATCGCAGGCGACGTCGCCCGTATCCCCGTTACACACCTTGCCCGGTGTGCGGCAGAACGTATCCCAAATCGACGGCTGGCGACCGTCCTCTTTGGCCGCGCCTTCGATCTGGTAAGACGCCGTCGCCACACCCCAGGTGAAATCCTTGGCAAAACTCCGTTGTGTCACGATAACCTCCTACGGTATCGCTACTTTGTTGCCGTCATTGCATCGAGCACAGGCGTAAGCACGACCTTGCTCAGCGCATCCAATTCAGCGGCGTTGGCCGTCAACATGACGAAGTAAGCCCGACCGCCAGCGTCGGCCAGGGCAATGGCCAGCGAAAGCTTCTCGCCCTGCAACGTCGCGGTCGTGCGGTAGAGCTTCCAGTTGAGTGTCTTGCTCTTGTATGCGCTGCTGGCGTCCGGCAGTTTCTGCAAGCCCAACTGGGGCAAGATCGCCAGCGCCACACGCTCACTGCTCACGCCCTCGCCCGATAGCTGGAACAGCAGGGCCAGATCGAGCGGCGACTGGGACCGGGCATAAGTTCCCTGGCCAATCTCGCGCCAGCCAACCGGAATAACGCCGCTGATGCCCATGGTTGCGTCGGTATAAGGCTCCATCTTGATGTCTTCAATCTTGCCCACCACGTAGAACTGAGGCTCGGTCATAGCAGAGATGCACGAATTGCCGGGCGCCTTCGTGGGGTCATCCAGGAACGCAATCATCATGCTCGTCGGGCAGTCACGACCGATGCTCGTACCGTGGCCCATACCCGGATACACGAAGTAATAGCTCCTGGACAGTGTTTGTGCAGCGCGTTTGGCCCAGGCCGGAGGCGTCACAGGGTCATATTCTCCTGCCATCACCAAGGTGGGAAGATTGCTGCTGACGGGTTGATTCTCTGTCGCCGCCGCCTTGCCCGATCCCCATCCCGCGCAGATGGCAAAGCCCAGCTTCGTCGAATCGTTCAGGTAACTGGCAAGCTCCGGATACTTGGCGATCGCAGCGTCGTAGTCCTTCTCGTTCGTAAACGGCTGCTCTTCATTACACTGCACCGAGTACTGCATTCCGGGGCTCATCGCGCTGTCCTGAGCAATTATGACGCCGATGAACTGGCCAATCTGCCTGTAGTCTCCCGCCTTGGCCTGGTAAATGATCTGCGGCAACGACGGGATCATGTCGGTGTCATAGAACATCTGGAAAACCGCCCCTATCAGCGTGTCGCCATTGAGTAGAACTGGATAGGTTTTGCTCGTTAGCGGATCAGTCGCCGTGATCTTAGCTGGGTTCTTGTTGAGCGCTGCCGCCAAATCAAAGAAGGTCTTGCGCAAGTCGGGATAGGATGCGCGGCAAACCCTGTCGGCGGCGCAGCCGTCGAAGAGCGTCGTGAACACGCGCATGGTATTGGCCGGCTCTTCAGCGTACAGGTCCACGTCGGGGGGATACACGGAATCGAGCACGACGCTGCGCACGCCCTTCGGATAGTCACGCATCACTTCCAACGCCAGCCGCGTGCCGTAGGAGATACCCCACAGGTTGATCTGGTCGTAGCCCAGCGCCAGACGCAGATCGTTGACATCGGCTGCGTTGGCAACCGTGTTGTACGCAGTGAGCTTTGCCACGCTGCTCAGGTCTCGGGCGCAGCCGAGCATGGCCTGCAGCATCATGTCCGACTGCTCTTGCGACGACAGGACTTTGCCGTCTTTCTCCGGATCAAGCAGTTGCAGATCAAGGGCGCTGGCCGCCGGGCAGTCGAGGGCCGGCCTGGAGAGGCCAACGCCGCGCTGGTCAAAGAGGATGATATCGCGCTGAGCAGCGAAGAACGGCGCCACCTGCTGTGCGTAAGCCAGATAGGCAAACTCCAAAGCGCTGCCGCCCGGCCCTCCAGACAAGTAGACGATCGGATCGGACTTGACCGGCTTGGCGGGATTGCGGAAAACGGCCACGGCCAGGCGAATGGCGCGCGTCTGTGGGTCGGCACGGTCTTCCGCTACGACAAGATAGCCACACTCCACGTCCTTGCCCTCGCTGACGCCCGTTGGCAGGCGGAAGGGACAGGCAGTCTTCTCGTAGGACGGCACACGCGACGTCGGAGCGACAGTTGCAGCCGCCTGGGGTGTAGCCGTTGGCGGAGAGGACGTGGCAGTCAAAGAGGGTGTGGCCGTTGCCGGAGAGGACGTCGCAACCAGAGAAGGCGCAGCAGTGGGCGGAACGAGCGTTGCGGTCGCCTGCGCGGCAGACGTCGCGGTTGGTTTGGACATAAAATCGCAGGCTGAGAGCACCGGCAATACAGCGATCAACAGCAGAGAGAAAACCAGAAGCCGCAGTTTCATCATATCTCCAATAGACCACAGAGCATGGGCGCAGTGATCGCCTGGCACAACGCAACTCGCTCGACAGCAGGGGAATCGAACCATCGCTAGCGGCCAACGTCCCACTCTACTCACCGCACGTCGATCGCGTCCTTGATCTTGTCGAGCGTGCTCTGGGGAATGAGCTTCATGTCGGCCAGATCGGCCACCTTCTGGAAGGGGCCGTTCTTGGTACGGTAGTCAACGATGCGTTGCGCATAGGCGGCGCCAATGCCGGGCAGCACATCAAGCTCGGCCAAAGTCGCCGAATTGATGTTGACCTTGCCGCCCTGGCCAGAAGAAGAAGGGCTAGAAGAAGACAAGTCCCCGCTTGCGCCGGCAACCGGCGTTTCCCCCTGACGAGGCACCACGATGTACCCTTCATCGCGCAGGCGTTGCGCCAGGTTGAGCCGGCTGAGGTCCGCATCGGCCAACGCCCCACCCGCAGCCTTCAACGCATCCTCAACGCGCTCTCCGTCCCGAAATTGGTAGACGCCCGGCCGGGCCACTGCGCCAGTCACGTATATTTTCAGCCCTGTCTGGCGCGGCTCGGCGGTCTTCACCAGCGGGGCGCCCGCCTGAGGCGATAAACTGGCAGGGAAGCCAGAGCGCGTAGCGAGCGAAGGCGCGCGCGGCCAGCGTATGTACAAGACCACCAGCCCACCCGCAATCAGCACAATCAGAACGGCGATGATGGGAACACGCCAGCGTTCGAGGAAGTCGTCCATGCGATCACCTCTGGTCCCAGGTGGGCATATGCCTGACCGGTTTTCCCGCTCCTTCCACAGGGTTCTTCGTCTCCGTTTGGGGCTTTGGCTTGTTCTGTCGCAACTTGGCACGCTGCGCCGCCACCCTCTCCGCCAACTCGTCCAGGCGGCGGGCGATCTCCGCCTTGCCGGCCTGGCGGGGGCGCAGGCATGACAGGGCATGTTCCAGGAGATCGATCGCAGCCATGGCCCGGCCTATAGCATCGCTGGCGCCAGGCGTCGCGTCCGCGGCGGAGGCAGGCGCCTCGAGCAATGATTGCAGCGTGGCGTCACTGATGCCCAGACTGTGCGCAACGTCCGTCCAGGTCGGCAGATTCTTGAGCGTCTTGTACGCCTCGAGCGCCTGCACGCGCTCGCAAGCATTCCACTCAGCCTGGTGCAAAGCAGCCGCCATGCGCTGCTCGTAGCGCTCAGCAGGCGTGAGGCGGCCAATGATGATCGCTTGCAGCGACGGCAGCCCAACCTTCTGCGCCGCGCGCCAGCGCCGCTCGCCATCGACCAGGACAAACAAGTCGTCGTCACTCTGATACTGCACCAAAATGGGCAGGATTTGGCCGTGGGCAAGCAACGATTGGCCCAGATCGAGCAATGATTGCTCAGAAAATGTGCGCGGCGGCCGGCCGGCATCGGCGACAATGTGATCCAGGCGAATGGCTTTTAAATTGAGCGGGGATGGGTAGACGCCATCATCTTCAGTCTTACGCAGAAGCTCTTGATCACTGACGCCTTCGGTGCGAGGGCGCGCGAAGATGCGAGCCTGAGCAGCTCTGAAGTCACGCTTCGTTGCCATGAGTGGCTCCTCGCTCCACAATTTCCTTGACCAGGTTACGGTAGGCATTGGAGAGTGGAGAGGACGGGTCGTAGAAGACAAGTGGCCGTCCCATCTGGCTGGCCTCGTCGACGCGAATGGAATTGGGGATCATTGTGCGGAAGACGAGCGAGCCAAACCGTTCACGCAGGGTCTCTTCAGCGGCTTGATCAAAAGTTGTGCGCAGGTTGACGTTGCACAGGAGCAGACCAAGGATGCTGAGGTCATAGCGCAGCGACTGGCGCACAGACTGGATGGTGTCGAGTGTGTCGTTGAGCGCTTCCATGCCGTAACTGCCGCCATCCACCGGAATGAGCAAATCAGAGGCAGCGACAAGCGCATTGGTCGTCAGCAGGTCCAGCGAGGGGGGGCAATCGATAAGCACAAAGTCATAGCCGACAGGCAGGTAGCGGGTAAGGCAGCGGCGCAGACGGAGCTCTCGTCCACCCATTTTCGCCATTTGCACATCAACCGACTTGAGGTCGGGATCGCACGGGATGACATCCAGTCCCATGAGCCAACTGGTCTGGATGAGATCGCGGAAGCGCTCGCTCGGATCGAGCAACACGCTCGAGAGCGTCGGGGCGCCCGTGGCATACACCTGGAGGCTCTTGGAAAATGACCCCTGAGGATCAAGGTCAATAGCAAGGACGGAGTAGCCGCGCTCCAACAGAGCGCCGGCTACGTTGAAGACGGTCGTCGTCTTACCGCTTCCACCCTTGCGATTAACAAAGGCAATCTCTCTTCTCGGCATTCTGCCCAATACCTCTGCCCAGTACCTGTTCTTGCATTATACCACGATTGTATAGCGCCCGCAATTCAGAACATGTGTTCTGTCTACGCGCCGGCGCCGGCCAGGCATTGACACTGCCAACGGAACATGATACAGTTCGGTTATCACGGATCGCCAGCGAACTACAGATAGCGAGGGCCGGTCATCTATGCGTGTCGTTGCTGAACCTGTTTCCCGATTGGTTGATGAGTTCTCCCGCCTGCCCGGTATTGGTCCCAAGACGGCGCAGCGACTAACCTATCACTTGCTGCGCATGCCCGCCGATCAGGCGCGCGCGCTGGCTGATGCCATCAATCAAGTCAAAGAGCGCGTGATCTTGTGCTCCGTTTGTTACAACGTGACCGAAAGCGACCCGTGCGAGGTCTGCCGCTCAGACGCCCGCGACAAGGGGCTTGTCTGCGTTGTTGAAGAACCGCTCGACGTGTTGGCGTTGGAGCGCACCTCATCGTATGCTGGAGTCTATCACGTCTTGCATGGAGCGCTGTCGCCGGTAGACGGCATCGGGCCGTCGGAACTGAAGATCGATGCGTTGATAAAGCGGGTGCGCGAAGGCAAGACACGCGAAGTTATTCTGGCAACGAATCCCAACGTTGAAGGCGAAGCCACAGCCTCCTACGTGGCTCGCCTGCTCCTGCCACTTGGTGTCCGCATCACGCGCCTGGCGCGCGGCCTGCCCGTCGGCGGCGACCTCGAATACGCCGATGATGTGACGTTGCGCCGCGCTCTCGAAGGACGAGGTACGTTCTGACCAGGGTAGAGGGTAGAGGGTTCAGGGTTCAGGACACTGGGACGGCGAGCGTGCATGCCCTTTCCCCTCTACCCTCTACCCTCTACCCTCCACCCTCCACCCTCACTTCGGTATGGCGATGAGCATCAGCCGGGTACCGGCAGTGACATAGAGCGAAAGCTTCTTCTCATCGGCGAAGACGCCGCGCAGGCGCTGGAACGAACTCTCCTGATCGTCGTACGAAAACTGCTTCTGCATGACACCTTGCTTGCTGAGCTGCACAACTCGTGAATTCGCCGGGTCAGCCACGTACAGCGATTGCGAGCCATCATTGGTGAAGATGGCGACCGGAGCGGCGAGCGGGCGATCCAGCCCCTGGGTCGTGAAGGGCTGCGGCTTCCCGCTTGTCAGCCAGACAATCTGGCCATTAACCATCAGTACGAAGATATCCCCGTCAATTGCCATGTCGACGGCAGAAGCTAGATCGACCTGGGTCTGCAAGTAGGCCGTTGCGGGGCTTGTATAGCCGTTTGCGTCGGGCCGGTAGCGCAGAATCGTGTTGGCCAGGTTATCGAGCACATAGAAGTTGCCGCCATAGCCGCCCGTCGCCTGCGCCTTGCGCCAGGTGCGGGCATCGCGCACCGGCAGAGTCTTCAGGCCCTTGGTCACGTCATACTGGATCAAGTTGCCGCCGCTCTCCATGATACACAGATTCGCGGTCGTCCGTGCCCCTCCTGCTGGAATCCAGGCGATGTCCAGCAGATCTCCGACGACAACTCCCCCGATCTGATCTCCCTTACGCACCAGCACTGAGTCTCCACCCGGCTGAATGCCATTGCCCTGCGCGTTTAGCACAAACTTGTAGACCTTCTGGTCTCCCTTATCCAGGACATACAGGTTGAATCCATCGCCAACAACACGGGATGGCATTGTTCCTGCTGCGCTGAAGTTGTAGAGGGTCGTCACCTGCGTTGAGGGCATGCGTACAATACCTTTCGCCACATCTGTATCACGCTGAATGCTCTCACGCAACGCAAGTGCAGACGCCGCTGCGGGTTTGACGGCGAGAGCGTCGCCCACCAACGCGTCCGCATCTTTGAGGTAGTTGAGGGCCGCCGTACGGTCGAGACTGGCCTGACCGAGGGTGCGCTTCTGCTCGGCCTGGCTCATCAGCGCCTGGAACTTCAACTCACGGGACTGCGCCTGTGTGCGCGCCTGCCACCAGAAGGCCGCGGCAATGAGCAGCACAATGGCCGCCAGAACTGAGAGTTGCTTGCGCGAGACCGGCAAGGCCGGCATGCGCAGCGCAGGCATCTTCATCCGTCTCTGCTGAGCGTCTGCGGAATGGCGCGCCGTAGCATCTTTTCTGTCCAGCCATTCCGGAAGCACAGCCTCCTGCTGCCGGGGCGCCACGATCTCACGCGCAGGCGCCGCTTCCGTCGCCTGCGTGGCTCGCGGCTCTGATCTGAACCTGGCCACAAGACTGTGCACAGCCGACGCGCCCGCCGACACGATACCGCCGCCCCGCCCGGCAGCCGGTTCGGCGTTCACCGCAGGCTCTGCAACAGCCGCCGCGCCGCGCCGCGCCGGCTCTGCCGCAGCCGCGACATTGGTCAGCAGCAATGCCGTCAGATCACGATCATCGGGCAGGCCGTCCACGCCGGCTTCATCGAGCGCATTCGCCAGTTCCGTATCATCGATGCCTGTCTCTAGGAGAGACGGCGAAGCCAGCATGATCATGTCGCCTGAGCTGAAATCACAGGTGTAGAATGACACTTCGATGTCCGGGTTGACCCCCAGTTCGTTGCTGGGCGACGGAGAACGATCTCCAGAGCGCGGGGAGGTCAGTTCCAGGTCGGAATAGAGGTGCTCTACGCCGGCCGGGCCAACCACGATAGCCACTGCCGGGCCGGCATAGGCCAGCACCACTTTGTGGCCAGGGCGGACAACGGCGCAGTAGACGCCGGCCTGGGTGCGCTGGCTGCTAAACGAGCGCTGGTTATCGTTGAAGAGAACGACGTTGGCCTCTTTGATGGCGGTCAGAAGAGCTCCAGTCACACCGCTGGGTGAGCTGCGGAAGGCATCGGCAATCGTTTCCACCAGGGCGCCTTCCATGTCGGCGCGGCGCTCTCCCTGCGCATTGACCAGAATATACAGGCTGCCCTTGTCACGCCCGACGTCGCAGATACCGATATTCCCCAGATCCTTAGGCTCGCTCTGCAGGCGCTCACCATCGAGGATGCGCAGGGCGCTTACATCAATTTCGCTATGTGTGGCCATCTCATTCATCTCCTACCTATATGCATCTACATACTTATAAGACGAAGAAAAGCCTAAAAAATGATGGGCGAAAAAGACGAAAAAGGGCAGGTGCGGCCTCTTTGGCCGCACCTGCCCTTTTTCTTGCCCTGCTCCGCCCATCAGGATTGTTCTACGGTGACGCCAGGCGACGGCTCAGGGTAGATGATGCGATCGCAACCGGTAGCGAGCAACGCCTCTTCCAGGCTGTGCGGGTCGGGGTGGAGAGCGACGATTGTGCCGCCGCGTCCAGCGCCTGCCAGCTTCGCCCCCAACGCCCCTGCGTCGAGAGCAGCCTGAATCAGCCGCTCGTTGTCTGGCCCTGAGCCGCCCAGGTCGCGCTGGATGGCGTGATTATCGTTCATCAGACGGCCCAGTTGCTCCCAGTCGCCCATCAGGAAAGCACGCTTACCCTGGCGCGCCATAGCTGCGATCCGCTTGTAGCCATCGACCACGGCGGGCTCGCCGTCTTCCCAGCGCTCGCGCAATGGCTTGTGTACGGCCCCCGACTGGTGCGGCATGCCCGTGTGTGCCAGGATGAAGGGCAACGTGGGCATATGCGCAGCAAGAGGCTCAATCGTCGCAAAGAGCTCGTCCTCGACAGGACGATAATACTCCTTGTCGCGGAACTCCATGTAGTTGAGGCCGCCAAACGTCACCATGTAGGCATCCTGATAGCCACACATGACGCCGAGCCGGTTCAGCTCGATGGAACGAATGAACTCGGCAAAGTAGTGGCGCGGGAAACGACTGCCCCGGTACTCCAGCAGCGCGGCAATCAGCGCCGCGAGGAACGCGGTCGATCCCGACAACCCTGCCTGGTAGGGAATCTCGCTGCCGTATTCGAGACGGATCGGCGCATCGGCCATATGCATGGCCCGCAGCACAACCTTGGGGTAGTCGAAGTAATCGCCCTGTCGCACGAAGTCCTCGCTGCGACGCAGTTGCACCTCCTTGCCCCCCGTGACCAGCGTCAGGCAATCGGACTTTTCCAGGGTCACAGTGGCGCGCAAGGGTATGCTGCACGACAACACGCTGCCGCCATAAATGTCGGTCGGGTTGCCGACGATGCCGCAACGACCAGGCGCAGAGGCGCGGATCATACTGGCCCGCCATTGGCAAGCTGATTGATATACTGGCGGACAGTGTAGCCCACATGGGGATCGGCCAGGGCGAAATCGATGAAGGCTTTGAAGTAGCTCTCGAAGTTGCCGATATCGTAGCGCTTTTCGCCCGCTCCCAGGACGAGACCGCGCACGTTCATGCCGTGGGACATGAGCACCTTGATGGCATCAACCAATTGCACTTCGCCTTTTCGATCAGGTAGGGTAGACTTGAGAGCGGAAAAGATCTCAGGGCCAAAGACGTAGCGCGCGGCAATGGCGAGGGTGGACGGAGCAGCATTCACGGGCGGTTTCTCTACCATGTCGGAGATCGGAAAATCATCGCCGGGCGCAGCGGCGGTAACAATGCCATATTTGTACACCTCTTCGGGCTGCACATTCTCCACGGCAATGACGGCGCTGGCCTTGTTGCGCTCAAAGCTATCCATCAACCGGCTCACCACTTCGCGCTTGCCCGAGGTAATAATTGTATCACCGAGCGCGACCACAAACGGCTCGTTCCCCACGAAATCCTGGGCATAGCGCAGAGCGTCGCCCAACCCCTGCGGTGTATGTTGCCGCGTGTAGAAGAGCGTCACGGGCAACACTTCGTAGCTCAGAGAATCAACCAACTGCTCGTGCCCACCCGACTTAAGACGGGTGACCAGGTCTTCATCGCGGTCGAAATGATCCTCGATCGCCCGCTTGGAGCGTCCTGTGATGAGGAGAATCTGCGTAATGCCCGCGCGGACGAGCTCCTCAACGACATACTGCACCACTGGCTTGCGGCCCACGGGCAGCATTTCCTTTGGCTGCGATTTCGTCGAGGGGAGCAGTCGAGTACCGAGGCCAGCCACCGGAATCACCGCTTTACGTATCGTACTCACGCGTCCTCCTTCGTTCGTTACGATATCTCCAGGACAACCGGCCGCGAACAGGCCTGATTGTTGAGCACAAATGTCCACATGGGCCAGCCGTCGGCCAGAGAGAGCACCTCGAAGCCCTGTTCGGTGACAAGCACCGTATCCTCGGACTTTGCTCCCGAGATCGAGGGGTTCCAGGCGAACGCCTGATTGCTCACCACGATCTCTTTGCTGGTCGGTGTGCCGAAGTAGTCGCGCCCC
This sequence comes from uncultured Ktedonobacterales bacterium, assembly GCA_964402955.1. Lineage (GTDB taxonomy): Bacteria > Chloroflexota > DTOL01 > DTOL01 > DAOUCN01 > CAYOEZ01. The sequence continues at coordinate 21,401 of CAYOEZ010000045.1, forward strand.
TCATATCCGCACGCGCCGCCCTGATGGTGCAACTGCCACTCATCGGGATAGCCTGCGCCGGCATAGGCATCTTGGGCCTTGCGGAAAATGTCCGAGACGAGCGCGCCCGGACAGGTGTTCGTGACATATGTGGCGTCGATGCGGGCCGTTGCTTCAGCCTTGCGGCGCAGGTCAGCCGGCAGCGCGCCAAAATAGACCAGACGTGTGCATGATACGTGCAACCCCCAACGCCGCGCGCCGGCAACTAACATGGCATAGCGATCGAGCCGTTTGCCCGTTGGCAGAGGATGGCGATAGCGGAAGACACGCTCGTCAGTTGCCACCAGAATGCAGGTTGGAACCAGGCCATCAGCGGCCAGCGCGCCGGTCAAATGGCCAGCGATCTGGTGCTCAGTCACGCCGGGGGTGACTGCTCTGGCCACTTTCTGCAACGCATCTGCGGCAGCATGCCCCACCCAACGGTAGCGGGCAACGTCATCGTCGGTGAGGTGATAGCGTAGCGGCATGATGGCGGAGGCGATGTTCTCTCCATCGGGGAATGGACCATCAACCCCGACTGCTCCGCCAGCCACCCCCTCCGCCGCCGGCATATCCTCGTACCAATTGCCGACGACAAACTCGAAGCCGGCCGCAGCCAGATGCTCTTCGTCAGCCATGCGCGGAGACTCGATACGATTCGTCAGGAGGAACAGGCGGTCAGCCGTCACCAGCGCCGCCGCCACGGACGTTTCGCCCGTCACCGTCACATAGGTATCCCGTCCGCCCGTGAGCCAGGCAACGTTGGCATGGCGGCGCAAGAGGACGCCTTTCAGGTGCAATCGGTCAAGCAAAGAGCGGACGCGGGCGACCTTCTCAGCCACGTCGTGGGGTCGCCCAACGGGGATAGCCATAGGTCTCCTCCAGGAGAGCGGTCGTTGGGTAACATGGTATCACGGCACAGGCAGGATGTCAAGAATTGTGGCCGCTTACACCACCACTTCTTCACCGCTATGCGTGACATCGTAGCCAGGCAGGGCGGAGATGACGGCCTTGAACGTGGTGGTCTTGATGCTATCAAGAAGCCAGGAGATGGGGGGGCGATCGCGCAGATCAGCCAGCGTGACGAGATCATAACGCTCGCGTGCCAGAGGAACAAAACTCAGGCCAAAGGCGTCGGCCGCGGCGTGCAAGCCCAGTCCCACATCGGCCAGACCACGCGCCACAGCATCTGCCACCGCTGTGTGTGTCAACAACTCATGACCGTATCCCTGCACACGGCTGGGGGACACGCTCATCTGGCGCAAGTGGTAGTCGAGCAACGTGCGCGTACCGGACCCCGGTTGCCGGTTGACGAAACGCAGGCCAGGTCTGGCCACGTCCTGCAATGAGAGCAAGGCCCTGGGATTGCCGGGCGCCACGATCAACCCCTGTTCACGCTCAGCGACCGTAACCACGCACAGGCGCTGCCCCAGAAAGAGCCGGCGCAGGATGGGCACGTTATACTGCCCCGTGTCTTCGTCCAGCATGTGCGTCCCGGCCAGGGCCGCGTCGCCGCGCAGCAGTTGCAGCAGGCCGTCGAGGCTGCCCACGTAGCGCACGCTGAAGGCATCGTCGGGATGGCTGCGGCGCGCCTGCGTCCAGAGCGCCTCCAGCGCCAGATCATGGCTGCCGGCGAAATGGTGCAGCCGGTCGCCCGCATCCTGCGGCGCGATCACGGTGGGCTGCGTGCGCCGCTCACGCCAGGCCGTCACCTGCAAGCCAAAGGCGGCGTCCAACTCATCGAGAGTGTACCCCTGGGCCAGCGTCTCGACCAGCGTGCGCTCCATCGCCTGGCGCAAACGCACGTGGCGCAGCGTCTGCAGCTCAGCGCTCGCCGCGTCGGCAGCAATGAATGTGCCACGCCGCTTGTGCGTCTCCACCACCCCGTCATGCTCGAGCATCACGTAGGCTCGCGCCACGGTGCTGGCATTGACCCCCAGGCGCAGCGCAAGAGCGCGCACCGGCTCCAGTCGATCGCCCTTTTTCAACTGACCGTTGGCCATGCCCCAACGCACCTGCTGCACGATCTGCAGGTATTCCGGCTCTCCTGGCTTCAGTTGGAAGTTGATCACAGACGATTGTCCTTGTCAGCGACGCCACGCGCATTGTGACCGGAACGGACGTTGCGAGTAACACAGACAGGTTGCAGACGCTAATAGACCATCTCGCCACGCACAAAAGCTCCCGTGCGCTGATCCACAGGAGAAGCGAAAAAAGCCGGGGTGACGCCCAGCTCGATCAGCTTGCCCCCAAGCAGGAGGCCAGTGCGATGGGCCAGACGGCGCGCCTGGAAGACATTGTGCGTCACCAGGATCACCGTCGTCCCCTGTTCTGCATTCGTCTTGCGCACGATGTCTTCAATCAGGCCAACGTTATAGGGATCAAGGTTGCCCGTTGGCTCATCGAGCAGCAGCACGCGCGGCCGCACAACCAGAGCCCGCGCCAGCGCCACCCGCTGCATCTCGCCCCCGGACAGCGTGTGTGCGGCATGGCGTGCCAGGCCAGTCAGCCCCACACACTCCAACATCTGATCCACCGAGCCATCGCGCGGCTGACCACGCAGGTACAGGCCATACGCCACATTGTCTCGCACACTACTGCGCTGCAAGACAGGTCGCTGGAAGACAGTCGTGACCTGGCGGCGAATCTCGAGCGGCGCAGAACCCACCAGCGCTTGCCCGCAGAAGCTGATGGCGCCGGATGATGGCGACTCGAGGAAGTTGAGCAGACGCAGCAGCGTCGACTTGCCCGCGCCGCTTGGGCCCACCAGAGCCAGAATCTCGCCCTGCCGGACAGACAACTCCTTTATGTCGAGCACGACGCGCTCACGATAGACGTGCCGCACATTGTCGAGATCATAGATCATTTTGGCATCCTGAGACGTATGTTGCTCCGGGCCAGGTCATTGCCCCGTGTAACTGTTCACCGTTGTCTCGTGATAGACGCCAACAACGTAGTGGCGCTGCTTGCTGCGCCAGACCCACGCCGTTGAGACAACACAG
>CAYOEZ010000046.1:0-24340 GCA_964402955.1 uncultured Ktedonobacterales bacterium
ATCGTTCTTTTCCTCTTCCTTGTGGAACCGTGTGTTCTCCAGCATCAGTACGTCGCCTGGCTTGAGCGCCCTGGCCATCTTTTCGCACTCGGCGCCGACGCAGTCGGGGGCCATCTGCACGGGCTTGCCCAGCAGTTTGCTCAACGCTTCGGCTGCCGGCTTCAGGCTGAACTCGGCATCGAAGCCTGTGCCCTTGGGCCGGCCCAGGTGGCTCATGAGGATCAGAGACGCGCCATGATCAAGCACGTATTGGATTGTCGGCAGCGCCGCACGGATGCGCTTGTCGTCGGTGACGACTGCGCCGTCCATCGGTACGTTGAAATCGACGCGCATCAGGACGCGCTTGCCCTTGACCTCAATGTCACGAACGGTCTTCTTGCTCACCGTACATTCTCCTTATTCGTAGTTGGCTACCACACAGGCACATGACCGTTGCCACATGCCCCTGAAGGCGACCGGGTGTTCTCAGTACGCTCCCCGGCCAGAGAGAACGGTCGGGGCTGTTTGTAGCAAAATCTTGAAATCGAGAGACAGCGACCAGTTTTCTATATAATAGATGTCCATCATCACCATCTCCGGGAATGGCAGATCGCTTCGCCCCATAACCTGCCACAGGCCGGTGATGCCTGGCGAGACTTCCAATCGCTTCATGTGCCAGTCTTCGTATTTTTCGACTTCAGACGGCAAGGGCGGGCGCGGGCCGATGATGCTCATGTCGCCGCGCAGAACATTGAAGAACTGCGGTAACTCGTCGATGCTCAAGCGGCGCAGTGTGCGGCCAAGGCGCGTGCATCGGGGATCCTCGCGGATCTTGAATGTGATACCTTTGACGTCGTTCAGGTCGACCAGTGCGTGCAGTTCTTGTTCGGCGTTCACCCGCATGGTGCGAAACTTGAAGACGGTGAATTCTTTACCGCCGCGGCCGACACGCGTCTGGCGAAAGAGGGCCGGGCCTGGCGAATCCAACTTGATCAGAATTGCCACGCCCAGAAGCAGCGGCGACAGCAGGAGAACGATCAGCACTGACCCGACCACGTCAATCAAACGCTTGACGAACCGCGCCGTCTCGCTGATGGTGACGTTTCTCACACCAATCAGGGGGATGCCGTTAATGTCATCGATATCGACCTGGGAGAGGCTCAATTGGAAGAGGTCAGGCACGATACGGAAGCTAACCTGGCGTCGCTGGCACTGCGACATAATCGCCAGCACCTTGCTGTGCGACACCCAGGGCAGGGTGATGATGACCTCATCAATACGCTCACTCTCGACCACCCTGGCCACGTTGTCTGTCCCCCCCATTGCTTTTGCACGCCCGATGTCTTCTTGCTTGCCGGGGTCGTCGTCCACAAAGCCAATGAGTTGGAAGCCCAACTCTGGCCGGGCGAGGATACTCTGCATGATGGAGCGTCCGACCCGCCCGGCGCCTACGATCAGCACCCGTTCTGCGCCAATCCCACGCCGCAGCCGCCACGACCGGATCATCCCCACCACCAGGCGCGCCCCACTCAGGAGGATGATGCTGAGAACCCAGATATAGGCAAAAAGCAGGCGCGATGGCAAGACGGGCCGAAAGATGAGATACATGAACAGGACGATCGTGATCCCGACCAGCGCTCCCCGCGTGATCATTCCCAGTTGATCCAGCCAGGGTGTGCCGCGCTGCTGCCGGTAGATATGTTCACTGATCAAGACAGCGACAACGACAGCAGTGATGATCGCTTGCAGCGGCACAAGATTGGCGAGCGGAAGGTAGTATGCGCCTTCGACGTTGCCGCCGATCTCAAGCTTGTAGCGGATAGCATAAGCAATGATGAAGGCAACGTTGATCAAGACGATGTCCATGACCACCATTGTCAGCGGGGACGGCCAATCGCTTTTGCGTTTCTGTGTGTCAATCATACGCAACTCGACTCATGTCAGTGCCTTCTCGTACACGGCTTTGGTGGCGCGGGCCATGCGCTCCCATGTGAATGTTGCCGCGTGCTGCATGCCCTTCACACGCATCTCAGCGCGCAGGTCCTCAGAGCGGATCACACGCTCGAGCGCGTCTGCCAATCCCTCGACGTCATCCGGATCAATCATGATGCCCGCTGCGCCGGCAACCTCGGGCAGCGATGACACATTCGATGTGATGACTGGCGCGCCGCAGGCCATTGCCTCCAGCACCGGCAGCCCGAAGCCTTCGTAGATGGATGGGTAGACAAAGGCATCGGCGGCGCTATACCAGAGTGACAGCTCTTCGCGGGAAACGTAGCCCGGCAGAATGATATCCTGCTTCACTCCCGAATCTTCGATTGCTGCAAAGACATCCTCGTAGCGCCAGCCCTTGCTGCCCGCCAGCACCAGCGCATGCGAGTGTACGCCGCGCTTGCGCAGCAAGCTATAGGCGCGCACGATGGCCGCGGCATTCTTGCGCGGCTCCAGCGTACCCACAAACAGGACGAAATGAGCGGGCAAGTTGTGACGGCGGCGAAAATCAGCCAGCAACGCAGCGTCATCCACCCGCGCGATGTCTGGTTCCAGGCCAGGATACACGACATCCACGCGTTCGGCGGGCACATGCGCCAGCCGCACCAGGTCGCGTTTTGTGCTCTGGGAAATGGCAATGACCCGCCGCGCTTTGCGCACTGAGACGGGCGTCATCATCGAAAGGTACGAGCGATTGAGCCGGTTGAATGCTTCGGGAAAGAGCAGAAAGCTCAAGTCGTACACGGTGATGACCATTGGCCGGGGGCAAACGAGCGGGCCAACGAAGGCCAGCGAATGAAGCAGATCGACCCGCTCGCGCAGCACAGACCAGGGCAGCGCCGTCTGCTCCCACAGAATACGCACCGCCCGCTTGTCGGTTGGCAAACGAGACGCGCACATACGCCAGCGCTGGTTGGTGATGTATCCCGCAGGGATGCGCCGGTCGCCAACGAAAACGGTATAGTCGTTCTGTTGGTCTACCGTCTGCAGTCCTTGAATCGTGGCATGAATCAGACGGCTGATTCCAGCCTGGCGGTAGGATGAGCTGAACGATAGGAGTTGGGCATTCAGAGCGATGCGCATCGTGGTATCTATTATATCATTTACGAACTGAACTTGTCCACGTCCACGCCCTGGGCCAGCAGCGTTGCCATCAGGCTCTCCTTTTGCTGATCAGGAATGCGCAAATAGAGGCCGTGCGCTTCGACAGCCACGGTTCCGTCGGGTAGCAACACCTGTCCGGTCGCGCTCATGCGGCTGCCGCGCAATTCCTCGATACGCGCCGTGACCTTGAGGGGCTGCTCCAATGGCACGGGCTTGCGGTAGGTCATCTCCATTTTGATGGTGACCATCCACAGCCGCCTGAGGAACGCGACGCGGCCCATTGTCTCGTCGAGGAGCGTGGCAATAATGCCGCCGTGCAACACACCCGGCCAGCCTTGATGCTGCTGGCCAGGTGTAAACTCCGTCCAGACCTGCTCGTCGTCCATCCAGAAATCCAGGTGCAGGCCAATGGGATTTTCGACGCCGCAGACGAAGCACATCTTGGATCCGGCTTGCTTGATCATCGCGACGATTACTTCCCCTTGCGCGGTTTTGCCTTGGCAACCGGGGTAGGATCGGGATCATTGGCGATGTCGACTTGCTCTCCGCCTTCGACCTCATCGAACAAATCGGCCAGCGCATTGTAGGTGTCCGTATCGAGCCGGGCGCGCTGCGCGGTTGCCTGGCGGATGCTGTTCTTGATGTCCTTGGCGGTGAGCACGGGGATGGTGGAGCCTGTGATTGTCAACTGGGCGTTGGGATTGGCGAAGAAAATCAGCCCCTCCAGGGGAATGGGGTCGCCTTCCAGATGAGCGTCCAGCAGCGTGCGCATGGCGGCCAGATCGCGCTCGAGATCTTTGGTCGGGTTGCCCAACTGCTCCTCGGCTGCGAAACGCAGCCTGCTGAGGATGCTCTTCTTCTGATACCAGCGGTCGCCCGTGCAGGATATGACCCCGGCCAGCCGGCGTACCTGGAACGTCGTGATTCCTGCAGGAGTGAGCAGAACGTGCTCGGCGGGCAGGAGGAAGTTGTAGAGCCGGTAGCGCTGGTCCAGGCCCTTGAGCCCCTTGGCCAGCGCCTGATCGGGCCGCGGCAGCATGCGCCACTTGGCGCCGGAGGACGCACCGATATTGAAGATGATGAAGCCGCCGAACAGCGCGGCATAGGCAGGGACGATGAAGGCCGGCGTCGTCGGGTTGAGGAACGTCAGCACGGCGGACCCCAGAATCAGTCCGAAGCCGGCCAACATGAGGCGCCCGCTCCACTTGGTGCGGGTCTTGATCAGTTTCTCGTTGCTGATAACGAACACACTGGTCTCCTTAATTGCATACTTTCTTCGTGCATACTTTCTTCGTGCATACTTTCTTCGATTACTTACTCTCTTCGATGCCCTTGCGAATGTGCTCGACGACGCCCTTCTCGACGCTCTCTTTCGAGACGCGAATCATGTTCTTGATGGCCCTGGCTGTGGAGCGACCGTGACCGATGACAACGACGCCGTTGATACCCAGCAGCGGCGCACCACCGTATTCCTGCCAGTCGATGCGCTTATAGACGTGACGCGCCGCTGGCGAGAGCAGAAGCAGCCCGGGAATCATCAGGATGGCGCCGGGGATCATCAGAATGAGCGCGATCTTGTTGAGCCGCCCGCCTGTGAACTCGCGCTTCAGTTGGCGCCCCAGGAAAGACACGACGCCCTCGGTTAGCTTGATCATGACATTGCCCACAAAGCCATCGCTGACGACAACATCGGCGTTGCCCTTGGTGATATCCTTGCCCTCGACGCAGCCAATGTAGTTCAGTTGCGACTGCGCTTTCAGCAGCTTCTGTGCCTCGCGGGTGAGGATGGAGCCTTTGTCTTCCTCTTCGCCGTTGGAAATGATACCCAGGCGCGGCCGGGAAACGCCAAGAACTTGGCTGGCGTAGACGTTGCCCATGATGGCGAACTGGAGCAGGTTTTCGGGCTGCAAATCGGTGTTGGCGCCGACGTCCAGAATGAAGCAGGTGTTGGGAGCAGCCGGGTAGACGGTACCCAGGGCAGGGCGGTCGATACCCTTGATGCGGCCGATATTGAAGAGAGCTGCGGCCATGCCGGCGGCAGTGTTGCCGGCGGTGGCGAAGGCATCGGCCTCGCCCTTACGCACCAGGCGCGCCGCCACGTTCATCGAGGCGTTTTTCTTCTCTTTGACGGCCATGGTGTGCTCGTCCATCTCGATGACTTCTGACGCGTGGACGACGCTGAGCTTGAGGCCGGCGGTCTTGTGCTTCTTGAGTTCACTCTCGATCACATCCTGCTTGCCCACCAGGATGATCTCGATCTCCGGGTAGGCCTGCGCGGCCAGCACGGCGCCCTCGATCACGACCTGCGGGGCGTGGTCTCCGCCCATTGCGTCAACGGCAATCTTCATAAATGCTCCTTACTTATCCAGTTTGATCTTGTGGCTTCGCAGATCGACTACTCGCCTGATTCTTATCTGTGTATTTTCGAGCACGACGAGAGCGCCGTGGATCTGATCTGGTACAGCAGCAGAAAATAGTTCTTGAAGCAGGGGTGCAGCACTTCCTCCGTTTGGGGCTGAACACGAAGGCGGATGACACCCGGGTAGTGACCTGGTGGAAAGTCGCGAATGCTGCCCCCCCATTGAAGGTGATAATGATCCGTTCGTCACGCGCCGCGACGGCGGCTATCTCGCGATCAGAAGCTGTCTGGAGTCCCAACTCACGTGTACTTACGACGTCGTGGCCCAGGCGCCGCAAGAAGTCTACCGTTTGAGTACGGATGTTCTGGTCAGCAAGTAGCTTCACCGCTATTCTCCAACTGCGATGGGCAACACTTGCTCCTCTTGAACGGCAGACGCAGCGTATTCGATCGCTGCCACAACATCCCCACGGGTCAGCTCCGGATATCCACTGAGTATGCGCTCGATATCATATCCTCCGGCAAGTTGGCTAAGAATCGAGGTCACCAGGATACGAGTTCCCGTAATGCAGGGCTTGCCATGGCAAACGTCAGGGTTGATGGTGATGTGGTCGAAGGAACGGGTTGTAACCATATGTTTCCTTTCCAAAACAAACGGTGTAGCGATTACTACACCCACTCTCACACTTGCCCTGGAATGCGACGCTGTACACCGGGAACCCGATCGAAATGGCGTTCGAATGAATAAATGACGGGCGACCCCGCCAAGAGGCAGCGCGCCGCCAGCAGCGCATCGGCGAAATCGATGTTCCGCTCGTGGAAGAGGGATAGCGCCAGGGTAATCTCGTCCTCGTTCTCCGCATTGATGCCATGGGCTGTGACAAAGGCCAGCATTTGTGTTGCGATGTCGGAGTGTGTCTTTTTGTACACTGAGCCCAGCACCCAGACGACTTCCGCCAGGGTAGTCGGTGTCATCAAAAGGCGAATGTCGCCGCGCTCGGCGGCCTCAAAGCAGATTCTCGTTGCATCTGCCATGTCACGTGGGGCATCCAACAAGTAGCAAAGAATAACGTTGGCATCCACATAGGCTGCTGCAGCGGTCATCGACGACGCTTCCGTCGCCGGATTGTCAATCGTCATCGCTCGACGCTTCTCCTGCGACATGCTGGATGACATGCTCACGCGCTATGCGCCGCTCTTCGTCGAAGTCAAGCCGTTGGTCGACGCGCAAGGCGCCGCGCAGTTCCGTCAGAGATCGGTGCCTGACTGGAACCAGGACAACACGCTCACCTTCAATGACAAAGATGACGCCGTCGCCGGCTTTGATGCCCATCGCTGAGCGGATTGCTCGCGGTATGGTGACTTGCCCCTTCACTGTCAGGCGCGGTACTGCCATTGCCATACTCCCCTGAAATGTATTACATGAGGATTATAGCATTACTTTCGTCTGCTTGCAATACGAAAGCATTTGCTCCCTGCTCTCTACTCCCTACTCCGTACCCATCTGTCCCCTCAGCCACTCCATCGTCAGCCGGTGCACAGTGCCGTCTTGCTGGGCGAAACGGTGGTGGCCGCCGTCGAGCAATAGCACTTGCTTCGGCTCGCCCGCCGCGGCGTAGAGATGCTCGGTTGCCTGGTAGGGGATGATCTCGTCGCCCTTGCTGTGGATGAACAGGATGGGGCGCGGAGCAATGCGGGCGACGGAGGCGTAGACATCCAGCTTTTCTAGCCAGGCGGCCAGTGGCTTGCGCTGCAAGCGGGCATCGCGGGCATAGTCGATGGCGTCTTTGCCGACTTTTTGGGCGGCTGTGGCCATGAGCAGGGTCTCGCGTGTACCGGTGGCGACGGCGACGACAGCCTTCAAGCGTGCATCCTGCGCCGCCGCCAGGAGAGCGAGGAAAGCGCCCATGCTGGCGCCGCGGACAGCGAGCCGGTTTCTGTCGACCTCAGGGCGGCGGCTCAGGTAGGCGATGGCGGCTGTCACATCGTCGTGCGCGTGGTCATCGAGGTTGCCGGCGCTCTCGCCGTGGCCGCGCCAGTCGAAGGCGAGCGCGGCGAATCCCTGCTCGGCGATGTACTCGGCGAAGCCCAGGTGATTCTCTTTCTTGCTGCCCAGACCGTGGCAGACGATGACGCCCGGCGCGGGTTTCTGCGCCGATGCGCTCTTGGGCAGGTAGAACAGCCCGGCCAGCTTGTATGGCCCGGCGAGAAGGGTGAGTTTGGTGGGTTTTAGCATTTTGTTGACAGGTCGTGCATATGGGCGGATGGCGCGTCGGGTATCAGCGTTGAGTCACCGGGCGCGCTGCTCAAGCGGTTGTGGAAAAAAGGATGCATGCGCACGATCTTGAAGGTGAAGGCATGCTCACCGGGCTTTCTGCCCGGCGTGTTGATTACCAGTCCGTTGGGCGTCATCGCCCACGGCAGTTCCCCGTCCACACCCAGCATGGTCACCGAGGCGATTTCCGACGTGTACAGTTTCTTCGGCAGCGTCTCGATCACCACCGCGTCGCCCGGCCAGCCCAGGCAGATCGCATATAGGGCGTCGTCTCGGGTTGTGAATCGTATGTCCTGCCCCGTGTAGCGCAGGTCCTGATCCTCATTGAAAGGTCCCGCTTTGGTCATCTGCGTCGGACCTTCACCGTAGACCATCCATGGCGTGGTATCGTAGATTGCCTCGCCGTTTATCTCCAGCCAGCGGCCCATCTCGCGCAGGATGTCTACTGCCTGCTCTGGAATCGTGCCGTCGGGACGCGGGCCGACGTTGAGCAGTATATAGCCGTTCTTGCTGACGTTGTCGATCAGGTAGTGGATCAGCGAACTGGCGCTCTTGTACTCTGTCTCTTTCAGGTAGCCCCAGCCCTGCCCGCCATCCACCGTCGTATCGGTGATCCAGTCGTTGTACGTCATCTCGTTGAATCGTCCCAACTCGAGGTCAATGACGCCGGCGCCGGGTACAAGATCGTGCCACTTGTAGGTGACGACGACTTCTTTGTCCCATTCTGCTGCCTTGTTGTAGTAGTAGGCGAGGAATGCCTTCTTGTAGTGTTCCTGCACGTGTTTGAGGGCGAAGTCGAACCAGAGCAGGTCGGGCTGGTACTTGTCGATGACTTCCTCGGTCTTGCCCAACCATTGCTGCAGGAAGGCCTGGCTCGGCTTGTCTTGCAGCGCCCAGAGGTCTTCTCTGTTGCGCGCGACGAGCATGCTCTCGGCCCACTCCTGGTTGTGCAACTCGCCGTACAGCCCGGCGTAGTGTGGGTCCGCCGTGTCGAACTCTTTGCGCCAGTGGGGAAAGAACCACCAGTTTTCGGCGTGGTGCAGCGCCACCATGAAACGCATGCCCTGTTTGCGGATCGCTTTCGCCAGCTCACCCACAACGTCCCGCTTTGGCCCCAACTTCGCCGCGTTCCACCCGCTGAGCGCGCTGTCCCACATGCAAAAGCCGTCGTGATGCTCACCCACCGGTCCGGCAAAGCGGGCGCCGGAGCGCTTGAACAGGTCGGCCCATTCCTCCGGGTCGAACTTGTCCGCCGTGAACATGGGGATGAAATCCTTGTAGCCGAAAGCAGAGAGCGGACCGTAGGTACTGACGTGGTAGGCGTGCTGCGGCGTTCCCTCGCGGTACATATTGTAGGGATACCAGGTTGCGTTCGGCCCACAGGCGGGAACCGAGTAGACCCCCCAGTGCGTGTAGATGCCGAACTTGGCGTTGCGGAACCACTCCGGTGTCGTGTGCCTGCGCAGGGATTGCCATTGCGGCTGGTAGAGTGTTGGCATCGGGATCACTCCTTGGTGAGTATGATCAGCGGAAATTCTCTCGCTTCCCTGGTCCGTCAGAGCGACGCGCTCTTGGGCAAGTAGAACAGTCCGGCCAGCTTATATGGCCCGGCGAGAAGGATGATTTTGGTGGGTTTTAGCATATTGTTGACAGGTGTGGTGTTCGGGCGTATACTTCATCGTGTGTCAGAGACAAGTCACGGGTCACATTATAGGGGAATTGCATGGCACAATCAATAGCTTGTGCGATTGGTTGCGTGCGTGGCGTCCCTCGGGAGGTATCGTGATGGAAGCAATACAAGTACAACAGGTCATTGCCAGAGACGGGGAAGTTGTGGTCACGGGGCTACCCTACAAGAAGGGACAGACCGTTCAAGTTATTGTTCTTGGCCAACCGGACGTGTCTCACTCGCGCTCCCGTCTCACCGTCGGTCGCCTGCGCCAGTCGAGCCTGATTGGCATGTGGCGTGACCGTACTGACATAAGTGACAGCTCTGCCTACACACGACAACTAAGAGAGCAAGCACAGAAACGCGGAGACGCCGATCATGATTCTGCTTGATAGCGATGTGCTGGTGGATTTGATGCGCGAGTATCCTGCGGCAGTGAGTTGGTTAAATGGGCTATCTGCAGATGAAGAAGTGGCTGTGCCCGGGTACGTTGTCATGGAGCTAAGTCAGGGAAGCCGGAACAGAGGTGAACAGGATAGAGTACAGCGTGAGTTGGCGCCGTATGGGGTTGTGTGGCTGGCTCCCTCTGATTGTGACCGAGCACTAGAGGTGTTTGCCGCGTACCACCTGAGTCACCACGCAGGATTATTGGATGCGCTGATCGGGCAGACCGCGGTGGCTTTGGGCGCCCCACTGTACACATCCAACCAAAAGCACTACAGATTCATGCCAGGCATGCAGACTATCCAACCGTATACCAAGAGCCTGTAGGACATGATTCCGCCTGCCTGCTCCTCACTTGGGCCTACACTCAAATCAGGCGGTTAATCGCGCCGGTGAGTACAACATTGTGCACAGGTCTGGGCGCAGGGGTGTTTTCCCTAAGCGAACATGAGTTGCCGTAAGAGGAGGTCTGAGCATTTCTATGTCCCGTATCTTTGTCCCAACCACCGGTACCCACGACTGGCGCAGGCTGCCGGCCGAACCGACGAAGCCCTGTTCGGCCACGTACTCGGCGAAGCCCAGGTGATTCTCTTTCTTGCTGCCAAGGCCGTGGCAGACGATCACGCCCGGCGCCTGCCTGGCCGCGGATGCGCTCTTGGGCAGGTAGAACAGCCCGGCCAGCTTGTATGGTCCGGCAAGAAGGGTGACTTTGGTGGGTTTTGGCATTTTGTTGACAGGTGTGGTGTTCGGGCGTATACTTGATGGTGACGTAAGAGAAGAGTTGCAGGGCACATTATAGGGGAATCGCAGGGCACAATCAATAGGTAGGGATTCATGAAATGAAGGAGTCCATCGATGATCACAACCACCCTTGTTCAGCCAGAATCCCAACTTGGGTTGATCTTTGCAGACCTACTTGCATCAGAACGCCGCTATTCGCGTATTGTTTTTGTATCGGCGTTTACGGCGTTGAGGACTATCTTGCGACTTCGGGAAGGGGTGCTCGCTGCGGCTGAGGCTGGGGCAGTGGTGCGGTTGACACTTGGCATTGATCTTGGTGGTACTAGCCGAGATGTATTGGAGGAATTATTGAGCTGGAATTGTGAGGTGTGGGTGTATCACAATCCAATCTCACGTGCCACCTTTCACCCTAAGCTCTATTTGTTTGAATGCGAGTCTGATTCCACGTTATTCCTTGGGTCAAACAATCTTACTGATGGTGGCCTCTTTACGAATTATGAAGCCGCCTCGCAATGTTCGTTCACATTTCCTGCCGATGCTGACGAATACACTAGGATATTGCGACCTCTGCAAGTGTTTCTTGATCCAAGTGGCCCCACTGTGCGCCGTCTTGATGGCCAGCTAATCGAAACCCTATCCGCGCTGGGGATTCTGCTAACCGAGGTTGAAGCGAGGCGAAATCGCCGTCCTTCGCATGAACATGCACCGGCAGTTGGCGAAGCGCGGCCACCAAACCCGTTTGTGCCAGTATCAGTACCTCGACCACCCCTTTTGCAGAGGAATATCAGGGAGCTAGAACCGCAATCATTGGAAGCTCCTCCAGAAGAGGTATCCCCGCCCCTCGGCCTGCGCCGGCCGGAGGGTGTCCTCCTTTGGAAAAAGACTCTGCCTCGAACGGATGCTCTTCAAGTTCGGCCTGGTAGCCACCATACCATGTCGGAGGGGTTCGCTTGACGCAAGCCGTGTTTGAGAATCCGGTCGGACAGAGAATTGACCAAACGACCTATTTTCGTCGCCTTTTCGACGATTACGATTGGGAACCCGAGCAGGGCGGACACGCGGATCAGGAACACACGTTCGTGCCTATGCGAATCATCATCCGCGGAGTGGACCACGGCATACACAACTTCGAGATCAGCCACAAGCCATCAGGAGAAGCGGGCCAAGCCAACTACACGACAATCCTTCGATGGGGGCGCAACTTCAACGGGGTGATCGAGCACGCGAATCTGACGCACGCTGTGTTTTCTTTGTATGAGACCCCAGACTCTGACGCTCCGTTCTTCATTGAGATTACAGACACGTGAGGCACCTTCAAGTGACACATTGGCTGTCCCACATACACGCGAACAGCCAAGTAATGCAAGGTCGATTCCATTTGAACGGATTGGATGGCCTTTACCGATGCGTTCCGGGAGGCCAAGTTGCATTTCGAGAGCATGCTATCGTCGCCGCACAGAGGGAGACCGCGTGAATTTCATTGCACAGGAGTCGAGTCAGAAGCTTCGGGGAGGGTTCTATACTGACCCCGACATTGCCATGTTCCTGGCAAAGTGGATCAAGGCAGCAAGTCCGGAATCAATCTTGGAGCCGAGTTGTGGAGACGGTGCCTTTCTGGAGAAGATTGAACGAGTTCAGATGCCTTCCTTGAAACAAGTGACGGCATGTGAGATCGAGCCGCAAGAGGCGGAAAAGGCGCGCAATCGCACGCAGCTACCGCTTCGCGTGCTGAATTGCGACTTCCTACGCTGGTTTCTCTTTGAGGCACGAAATGAAGCCGGATTCGACGCTGTAATTGGGAACCCTCCTTTCATTCGATACCAGTACCTCTCTGAAGAGCAGCAGTTTCTCGCCGGGAAGATATTCGCACAACTGGGACTTCCGTTTACTAAGCACACCAACGCGTGGGTGCCTTTCGTTCTTGCGTCGATAAAGCTTCTCAATCCCGGCGGTCGAATCGCGATGGTCATCCCATCGGAGATACTTCACATTCCGCATGCAGCATCTCTACGGCAGTACCTCATGGCGCAATGCTCAAGGGTTCTCTTGTACGACCCACAAGAGATATGGTTCAAGGACACCCTTCAAGGGACCGTTCTCATTCTAGCCGAGAAGAAGAAACAAGCCTCAGACTACAGCATGGGAGTTGGTGTAATACCCATTTTGAACCGACAAGCTCTTTCAGAAGACCCTGAGCGGCAATTCCAGCGTACTCCCTACACTAATGGCGTGACCCTAGAAGGCAAATGGATGCCTATCTTCCTAAGCGCTCATGAGCGTGGATTGCTGGCGCAGTTGAGGGATTCCCCCAATGTCAAGCGCTTCGCAGAGGTTGCATCAGTTGATGTCGGGATTGTGACTGGTGCGAACGATTTTTTCTTGGTACCTGACAGAACAGTTGAGCAGTTTTCCTTGCAGGAATGGGCACACCCCATGTTTGGTCGAAGTGACCATGTGCAGGGTTTGGTGTTCACAACTGATGACTATGATGAGAACCGATCCACTGGTCTGCCGTCAAGGTTTCTTTGGTTTCAGGATGAGAGCATTGAAGATCTTCCTGCCAACGTGCAGCGATATCTCGAAATGGGGCTTAGCCAGCAACTTCACAAACGCTTCAAGTGTCGGACAAGGAGATGCTGGTATAGGGTGCCGTCGGTGTATTCGTCTCCGGTCGCCATGTTGAAACGCGCCCATAACTATCCACGCCTCGTGCTGAACACCGCAAGCGCATATAGCACTGACACTGCTTACCGAATTGAACCCATTGGAATCCAGGCATCTGATCTTGTATTCAGCTTTGCAAACAGCCTAACATGCCTTACGGCTGAGTTGGAGGGCCGCCATTATGGAGGCGGTGTGCTTGAACTCGTGCCCTCCGAAATCGAGCGGCTTCTTGTGCCAGTGGTTGGAGCTACTGCAACCGATCTCAACGAAGCGGACCTGCGATTCAGAGCAATGAAAGATGACCTGGCGTTCATGCGCGCACACGACTCATCCACGTTGGGGGCAATCGGTTTGACAAAGAACGAACAGGAATCTTTGTACAATGCATGGCTGAGGCTGAGAAATCGTCGGCATCGGCTCCCGTCTTCAGAGACTGCTGGAAATCAGGATTAGGGCCCGAAAGAACACCTGGGTGTCGCATGTCCAAGACGCTGAGACAGCACACCAATAGCAAAGTGAGGAGAAGAACAGGCGAACTAGGTGCAGCCCGAGACCTCGCCTCATGTTGGTTTCATGTGGAATGAGTACTCGCCCTCCGGCCATGCCGGCCACGAATAAGAGCGCTCACGAATGCACGAATCTCCCCACGCGCGCCGTGATATTCGTGCCTATTCGTGGACGGCAGACGGGGCCATCCGAGATCAGCTTCGTGGACGGTCTAAAATGGAAAACCTGCATAAGCACCTGAACGGCACCCCACTTCCCTGGCTGCTCGACCCGGAAAACCCATCTGTCCGCTACTGGACACTGGTTGATATTCTCGGTCGATTCGCCGGCAATGCATGCCGAGCCAGAAGATGGAGCCATGAGGAAGAAGGAGGAGCACCAGAATGACGCGCAAAGGGTTGATGTTCGCCCCTGACAGTGGTGGCAAGCGTATACCGGAGGCAGTCCAGCGCCGCACAGAAGAGCGCATCCGGCGCCACGCAGAAGCCCATTTCTCTGGTCACTATACGCGGCTGGAGATTCGTTTTCGCGGGCAGTTCTGTTACATCGATGCATACACAGAGCCTGCGCCTCTGAGCGCGGGTTGGCCGCCAGCCGATTGGCCAGAGAGTCGCGAGGCGTATTTGGAGCGACTGCGCAATACGCCAACTCACTTGTGCCGGTTGCGCTACTTCGGCGATGAAAACAAGTGGGGTTTTGCATTCTACACCTACAGCAATGAGCGGTACGAGTTGTCGATGCTTCCCAACGGAGAGTTTCTAGGAACAGCAGAGGATGCGTTTGCGGTCTCCGCCGGGGCATATCTCATGGAGTAGCGTATGAGATCGAGAGCGTCAGCAACAGGGGGTGAAGCGATGTCCATTCTGGAGCAGATGACCCGGTTTGCTGGACGATTCGGAAGTTAGCTGTTTTGCGTTCATGCGGAACGGGCGCGCTTGTTCCGGTGAGGCCGTCCACGAATGGGCACGAATGCACGAATTTCCCCACGCGCGTCACGATATTCGTGCATTTGTGATCCCTTATTCGTGGACGGCAAACCATCCCACCGTGATTGCCACACGCATTCTCCTCTCAATCCCAAAAAGAGAGGTCGAACGTACACAACGATGTGGAAGCAATGAGAGATCATGAACAAGAACTATAAGGTCGACTGGAAGAACGGCGGGCTCACCTCAATCGTTGCCATTTTCCTTGCCATCGCGCTGCTGATGCTCGGCATCGCTACGGCCTCAGCGGTTGGTACAGCGCGCTCCCTGTCCCGGGAGCAGAGCGCTGCTGGGCAGGTGGTCGACATCGTCGCACGCACGGACAGCACCGGCCAGGTGTTCTACTATCCGGTCGTCGAATTCTACTTGCCGGACGAAACGCTCCAAACGGTCCAACTGGCAGGAGTGAGTTCGGCGCCAGCCTACGTCACAGGTCAGCAGGTCACCGTCCTGTACGATCCCGAGCGCCCACTCTCCGCCCGCATCGATTCCGCGGGAGGCGCGCTACTAATGTGGATCGTGCCGATCATTACCGGCGTCATCGGGCTGGCGTTTCTGGCCGCCACAGTTTTCGCGCGTTGGGCGCTCAGGTCAGAGTTGACAGGGTAGATGCCGTAGCAGACGTGGCCCGAATGATGGCGCGGTTGCTGACCGGAGGTGATGCGATGACAGTTCTGGAACAGATGACCGATTCTGCCGGCCAATTCGGCAAGACAGCTGTCGTCAACGGCGTAACCTTGAGCAATTGCCGCCTTGTGCCGCTTGTGCTTGCCATCTCGTGGCTTGTGGCCGGCTGTGCGCTGCTATTTGCCTCGCCGCCGCCGGCTGACCTACCCGGGCAGCCGCAAGATACCTGGCGACTGGTTGTGATCGGTGATTCTAGCCTGTGGGGGCTGGGTGTGGCCTATGCAGCACAGATCGAGAAAGATGTCGGGGTGAAGGTCACACTTTACGACATTACCCCCGGTGGCCTGAGCGCCGGGGAAGTTCTGCAGGCCTTGCAGACCGGAAAGTCGCCCAACCTCCGTTTGGAGAGATTGCCCCAGGCGCTGCGCGAGGCCGATGTCGTTGTCATGTTTGTCAACCCGGAAGACTCCATTGACCCAGCCAAACCGCTGGATCTCGACGGGTGCCTTCAATTTGAGGCGCCCAAAGCTTGTGGCCCTGAGTCCTTTGAGCGATACACGGCCGACGTGAAGGCCATCTGGGCGAAAACCATCGCCTTGCGCGGTGGCCGACCTGTCATCCTGCGCGCCACGGATATCTACAACCCTCTTGTCCGTCGTTGGCAAGAGCAGAACGTGTTCAATGCCTGTACGGTATGTTGGGAGAACATGTCGAACGCGGCGCATCTGGCCGCCGACGCACACGGCATCCCGTTTCTCAGCCTCTATGATGCCTTCAACGGCCCACAGCATGACGAAGACCCCGTACAGAAGGGATACATCGCCGATGACGGCGAGCACCCCTCCGCTCTGGCCAGTCAGCATAGTGCTGAACTGCTCGCCAGGATGGGGTATGCCCCGGTTTCTGCGCCATAGGCGAATTAGTGATGCGCTTCACTCAGTCCACCAACGAGGACTGCAAAGTGACCAACGACATCAAAACACGATCATGCAGCACAGACGTTTGCGCGCCGATGACGAAGAAGTCCACGAGGGGCGCTACAACTCACCGCTGACCGAGACGGTGCAAGCCAAGGCGCTGGCCCGCGCCTGGCAGTCGCAGGCAGATCGCGTGCAGTTCGACTGCATCATCGCCAGCACCATGCAGCGGGCACGGACAACGGCAGAGATTGTCGGCCCAGTTCTCGGCGCGCTAGTTGAGAGCGACGCCGGCTGGACGGAACGGGACAACGGGCCGCTGGCGGAGGGCCACTCGCGCGACGAAGCGCGCCGCCTGATCGCCTATGTCGTTTCCTGTGAGATCCTCGACGTGCTCGAGTTCCACCGTCCCTTCGACGAGGCACGCTTTTTCGCAGCTTCGCAGCGCTTGTCGGAGATAGATTGACGCGTACTGCGCCGCGCTCTATGCCTATTGACCTCTATGGCCTTGTTCTGTATACTACCCTTATGACTAATCCACGACGAATGCTGCTAATTGCTTTCGGTACACTGTCTGTCATTCTCGGCGTCGTTGGCATCTTTGTGCCCATTCTGCCGACCACGCCGTTTCTGCTTCTGGCAGCGTTCTTCTATGCCCGCAGCTCGCCGCGCTTTCTGCACGTGTTGCTCAGCAATCGCTGGCTGGGCGCGTACATCAGAAACTATCGCGACGGGCGCGGCATTCCCCTACGCATGAAAGCGATCACTATGGTGGGACTGTGGGCGACCATCGGACTGACGATCATTATGGTGGTCAACTCGCCGTGGGGGCGGCTCGCGCTGGCGGCGATCGCTGTGGCGGTGACGATTCATCTGCTCAGGATCAAGACGCTGCGGGTGATCGATGGCGGAGTGGAAGCAACCCCTGTCGCTGAGGTGGTGGAGACCGAGGATAGCTAGCGATCGAATCTGCTAAACGAAGATAGGGTGGGTGAAAACTTTGCTTCAACGACAATCAATCACTATTTAAGGAGGTTTCTATGAGCCCAACGAAGGACACGCAAAAGTCCGCCGAGAGCGCCACCGCGGTTAACAAGAAGTCCGAGGGATTCTCGGACGAGGAACGAGCCGCGATGAAAGAGCGCGCCCAAGAACTGAAGGCGGCCGCGCGCGCGGACAAAGACAAGGCGGAAGGGGAAAGCGCCGTGCTCGCGAATATCGCCGAGATGCCGGAACCGGATCGCGCCATAGGCGAGCGGCTCCATGCCATCATCAAAGCCAGTGCGCCAGTCCTCTCGCCGAAAACCTGGTACGGGATGCCCGCGTATGCCAAGGACGGCAAGGTCGTCTGCTTCTTCCAAAGCGCGCAGAAGTTCAACACGAGGTACGCGACGTTCGGCTTCAGCGACACGGCGAACCTCGACGAAGGCGCCCTGTGGCCGGTCGCCTTCGCGCTGAAGGAGTTGACTGCCACCGAAGAGGCAAGGATCAGCGCGCTCGTGAAGAAAGCGATGAGCTGAGGACTGATCGCAAGTGGAAGAGACCCCGACGGTAACATCATCGGGCTTCTTCAGTAATCCTAATTGCACCGCAACGCATCTATATATCGTCTGCCCGCAGGGTGCGTCTGGTAAGTAACCTGGCAGAATCATTCGCCCGCCCAACCCTGGCTTGCAGGCGACGGGGCTACCGCGTGCCCTCGAGAAGGTTATAGTGATTCCAGCGAGTCTTGCTCGCGAAGGAGACTTTTCCACCCGCCCCGCGCCTGAAGCCTACCGTTGAGATCAAATGTGCCTCAGCCAGGACGTGAGCCTATAACCGCTAGGTAGGGTGGACCCCTTCGTCAAGACAGTTTCTGGGGCAAGTGGGAGGCCCAACGATCTTCCGTGGACGCGTCTTCATCCCACCCCCATCTCCTTCCCCATCTGCGCGTACCGTATCTCAATCCCCGTCCCCTTCAACTGCTCCTCCCACCACGTTGGTTGCTCGGTGTGGATCGGGATCAGCGTGCGCGGGCGCACCGTGCGCACAAACTCGGCCAGCTCGGGGCCAGAGGCGTGGCCGGAGGCGTGCAGCACAACAGGGTTCACATCCTCCGGGTCGCCGTGCAGCGTCAGGTGCATGTGCCCCACCCAGTTGCGCAGGCGTTCCAGATCGGCCTTCTGCTCGTCGTCATAGGCTTTGCTGTTCGAGTAGATGTAAACCCCTGCAGCCACCCCCTCCAGGTCGAGCAAATCGTTAAGGTCCCACAGGCTCCAGGCCAGGATGTAGTTGCCCGCATGTGCCGACACCTGCGCCGGCGTGACAGTGCGCGCCGCCCATGCCTGGCGCAGTTCGCGCTCCCATGGTCTGGGCGCTGCTTTCGGGTCGGCATAGAGCCCCAGACCTGGCAGAGAAGCCGGGTCGGGAAAGATGGCGGGATCGGCCAGCGACATGAGCTGCAGCAGATAAACATCCTTGGGCTGCACCAGCAGCGTGCGCTCGGTCATCGCCGCCAACTCGAGGAACGAGAAGAGCCGGTCGATGTTGCGCGGGCCGAAGTCGGCGATGGCCAGCGTCCCGGCGGCGGCGCGCAGCAGGGGCAGCGCATTGTCCATGACGGCAGCTTCGGTGAACGGCGCATGCGTGCCGGTGTGTGTGCCCTCGCAGAGCAGGGCCGCCGGCCTGAGCTCGGCCAACTCGGCAGCAAAACGGCGGGTCAGGTCGCCGCGCTTGCCGTGGAAGCGGATATCGCCGGTATAGGCGACCCAGCCCGCTGACGTCTCAATGGCAAAGCCACAGGCGCCGGGGATGGAGTGATCGACCGGCCACCAGCGGTAGCGCATCCCGTTCACCTGGCCGCTGGACGCTGCGGTGGGCGCGGCGTCCAGCCCCTTGCGCCCGCCGGGCGATTGCGTCCAGACGGCGTTGGCTGCATCCGACAGCGCTCCGTCGAGGAAGACGTGCGGGCGGGCGATGTAGGCCGCTTTGGGGTCCGACTTCAGGTCGCCGCTCGTCTCGTCGAGGCTGCGCGGGTTGGCGATGATCATCTCACGCTCGAAGGTCTGCATGCCGGTGGTTTGCATGGCGCGGGCGATGAAGGCGCTGACGCGCGTGCTGTGGACGGGGATGGATAGATCAAGGTACGAGAGATCGCCGTTGTGGTCGAGGTGGGCGTGCGAGAGAAAAACGGCGTCGACCGCGGCGCGGCCATCGCCGCGGCGCAGGTCGCGATACAACGGCTCGCTCTGCATGCGCTGCCACAGGCGCGGCGGCGTCAGGTCGGCGCGGTAGAGGCCTTCCAGCGGCGGAATCAGCCCCAGCGCCAGGGGATCGAGCAGACCGCGCGCCGTGCGTGGGCGCAGCAGCTCATTGAAGAAGGCCTGCTGCCGGCCAAAGGCGATGCCGAAATCGAGCATCAGGCGGCAGTCGCCGTCCTCGAGCAGAATCTTGTTGCCGCCGATCTCGTTCACGCTACCGTAGAGGGTGAGGGTTGGGGGCATGGGTGTTATCCTTCGTTCAGAGTTCCGATCTCTCCAAAAGAGATCGGAACTCTGAACGCATCAGTGGCTTCTCTGCATTTCTTTCGTGCTCAGTTCTACCCCGCGCAGGCTCTCCGGCCGCCACAGCAGGCTGTCGTCCGGGTCGTGCTGGCGCAAGCGCGGCAGGGCGGCGGCGCGGCTGTTGGTGGCGTAGCAGTAGGCGCAGCCGAAAATGCAAGTATCGTAGGCGCCGATGTCGGTGGCAGCGACGCAGCCGCAGTCCTGGCGCGAGGGCGCGGCCTTCAACTTGAGCACCTGCTCGCCGCGCACGCGCCGCACCATGTCAAGGTCGATGCAGTGCGCCCGCTGCACGCCGTCGCCCACCAGATCCTTCTCGCAGCACGAGTAGAGCGTGATGCCGCGCTGCTCAGCGATCTGCCGCAACTGCTGCACAAGGTTGCGTTGCTCGTGGGGGAGCGGATGCTGGAAGGAGAAGCCCGAAGCCTGCGCGATCTGCTTCAGGTTGCGCTCGGTCTTGCCGTAGAAATCGACAAACGAGAAGTAGCAGCGCGTCGTGTAGCCCTGCAGTTGGCGGCTGAGCGTGTTGAACTGTGCGATGTGGTACTCCGGCGGCGTCTTGTCGCTGAGCACAATTGGGTCGTAGCGCCACAGCGCCAGATCGGGCGAGATGTCGTCCGACAGGCGTTGGAAGGCGTCGATGGCCGTTGCCAGCGGCGGGCTGTGCGTCTCGATCGGCGCGTCGTAGCCGTTGACCGTGACGTGGAAGTAGAAGCGGTAGCCGGCCTCGTGCAGCGCGGGCAAATGGGGCAGCAGGGGTTTGGGGTTGCGTGTCCAGAACACGATGGCCAGGCAGTCTTCCGGGCGCAGCGACACACGATAAACGGTTCCGCCAAAGGGGTTGATCCAGTGGCAGAATCCGGCGTGCAGGCGATTGAGCAGCCATGTGCTATAGAACGCCGGGATGTCGGTGCGGCGGCTGGCGCTGATGATTCTCATGCGTTCAGGTCAGCCAAAATCACTGCTACCTTCTGTTTCAGGTCAGGCAGGTCGTGCTCGACAATATCCCATATCTGTTCATGGTCAATGCCGAGGTAGTCGTGTACAACGACGTTACGGAATGCAGCAATTAAACGCCAATCGACCTCCGGGCGCTGGCCTTTCAATGTATCAGACAGACGTTGCGTCGATTCGGACAGGACGTGAAGATTGCGCAAAACAGCGTCCTGCCTCATTGTGTCGTGGAGAAAGACGTCTTGGCCGCCTGTTGTGTATTGCTCGATGCGCGCGATACATTCATTGATGAGGACAAGATACAGCCGATCATCCTTGTTCACAGAGGCATCGCCTCCTTCATCACCTGGTCGCGAATATACCAATGAAGAGCGTTTTCTGTTAGTACATCGACATCGCTTCCCAACAACTGCTCCAGGTCAACAACCAGGCCTGCGGGAAACCACGCAGAATGAACCGGCTTTACGTCTACCAAAAAGTCGATGTCGCTTGTACCTCCTGCGTCTCC
This sequence comes from uncultured Ktedonobacterales bacterium, assembly GCA_964402955.1. Taxonomy (GTDB): domain Bacteria; phylum Chloroflexota; class DTOL01; order DTOL01; family DAOUCN01; genus CAYOEZ01. The sequence continues at coordinate 21,266 of CAYOEZ010000046.1, forward strand.
TCGGGCAACTGATCCGAAAACTCGGACGTTATAAGCCCCATGCTGTTCAGCGATACGCAGAATTGCCGACCGTTGGCGTTTCAGGACCTTCATCCTGTCCACTGACATGGTAATCTCTCCTGCCACGCTATGGAAAGGCGTCCGGCTGTCAAAGCGTCAGGGATCAAAAATGCGCCAGCCGGAAGTCTGAGATGCAACCCTACTGACCATGCCGTCGCGGCCGCTGCGCAAGCACCTGGTACGCATCAGCCAGCAGGTTGCTAGACCTACTCCACCGAGAACATGTCGAAAAGCCGTCCCTGGCTTTGGCGCACCTGGAAAGGCGACGGGTCGAAGCCTTCCCATCGTATCCCCTCTATACCATCAAATCGCCGTGCCATTGTTTCGAGTGCTTGCAGGCTATTATCGACGAGAACAAATCTCCGGCCGAGCTCAAGGCATGCCATTCCGGTTGTTCCGCTCCCGGCAAAGAAGTCCAGTACAAGACCACCAGGCCGTGAAGACGCTTGTATTATCCGTCGCATAATGCCGAGAGGCTTCTGCGCAGGGTAACCGGTTTTCTCCTTTCCATTTGTTGGGACAATCGTGTGCCACCACGTATCCGTCGGCAGCTTGCCGCGAGCTGCCTTCTCCGGCCCCACCAGACCGGGCGCCATGTATGGAATCCGCTCGATCTCGTCGTAGTTGAACACGTAGTTTGAGGGATCTTTGGCGTAGAGCAAGATGTTGTCATGCTTGGCGGGCCACTTCGTCTTTGGCCGGCCGCCGTAGTCATAGGCCCAGATGATCTCGTTGAGAAAAGAGTCTCTGCCGAAGATACCATCGAGGAGGATTTTGCAGTAATGGACCTCGCGGTAGTCGATGTGGAAGTAGAGACACCCATCATCTGCCAGCACACGCTGCGCTTCCACCAGGCGGGGTTCCAGGAAAGCCAGGTAGTCGTGAAAGAGGTCGCTGAACCGCTTTGTGCCAAGAGCAATACTCTTGTACCGTTTTTCCTGGAAACCAATCCGATCGCCGGAGTCGGATTGCACTGTCCGAAGCTGTGTTCGCTGTTGCATCTTGCCGGTATTGAACGGGGGATCGATGTATATCAGGTTCACCGACGATGCCGGAAGCTGGACGAGAACGTCCATATTGTCCGCGAAATGTATGGTACCGGTCGCTCCGTCCATATGCACTGCCCTTTTTGCTCAGACATCGCGCTCAGGTGCGTGGAGCGTTTTCTGCTCGTCTATCGACTCCTCTTCACCATGGACTGCTCAGATATCCAGGTTGCGCACATTCTTGGCATGCGCCTGAATAAAGTGCTTGCGCGGCTGCACGGATTCGCCCATCAGAATGTCAAACGTCTCGTCAGCTTTCACAGCATCGTTGATCGTCACCTGCATGATGGTGCGGCCTTCGGGATTCATCGTTGTTTCCCAGAGCTGCTCCGGGTTCATCTCGCCCAGACCCTTGTAGCGCTGAATGACGACGTTCTTCCCCTCAAAGTGCTTGACCAGTGCATCCTTCTCCTCATCGCTAAAGGCATAGTGGTGCTCTTTGCCGGACGCGACCCGATAGAGCGGCGGCTGGGCAATGTAGAGATGCCCGCCCTCAATCAGCGACTGCATGTTGCGGAAGAAGAATGTCAGCAGCAACGTCCTGATGTGGCTGCCATCGACGTCTGCATCCGTCATGACCAGCACGCGATGATAGCGCAGCCGGCTCACGTCGAAGTGTGTGCCGATGCCCGTACCCAGGGCCGTGATCATGGCGCGAATCTCTTCGCTGCCCAACATCTTGTCCTCACGCGCCCTCTCGACATTGAGGATCTTGCCCTTGAGCGGCAGGATGGCCTGGAAGCGGCGATCGCGGCCTTGTTTCGCGGATCCGCCAGCGGAGTCGCCTTCTACGATGTAAAGCTCACATTTGGCAGGGTCTTTCTCCGAGCAGTCGGCCAGCTTGCCGGGCAGTGTCAGCCCCTCCAGCGGCCCCTTGCGGATGACCAGATCGCGTGCCTTGCGCGCCGCCTCGCGGGCGCGCGCCGTCGTCAAACACTTGTCAACGATCTTCTTGGCGTCGGCCGTGTTCTGTTCCAGCCATTGGTTCAACCCTTCCACCACAACGGATTCGACAATCGTACGCACCTCTGCGTTACCCAGCCTGGCCTTGGTCTGGCTCTCAAACTGCGGGTCGGTCAGCTTGACCGAGACGATGGCCGTCAAGCCTTCGCGCGTGTCGTCGCCGGTCAGGTTCTGCTCGCCTTCTTTGATCAGGTTTTGCTTGCGCGTGAAGTCGTTGAGCGTGCGCGTTAGCCCCGAGCGGAAGCCAGTCAGATGCGTGCCGCCATCAACGGTATTGACGTTGTTGGCAAAAGAATACACGGATTCGGCATAGCCGTCGTTGAACTGCAGAGCCACTTCCACCTGCGTATCATTGACCTGCTTCTCAATCTGGATTGGCTTGGGGAACAGCGCAGTGCGGTTCTTGTTCAGGTGGCGGACAAAGGACGCAATGCCACCCTCGAAGTAGAATGTGCATTCCTGGTCATCGCGTTCGTCGTGGGCATAGATTGTCAGCCCTTTGGTCAGATACGCGCTCTGGCGGAAACGCTCGAGCAGCGTCGAGAAATCATAATCCAGTGTGGAAATGATGTTCTTGTCGGGCAGGAAGGTGGTGGTGGTGCCCGTATCTTTGGCATCACCGACAGGAGCAACGTCCGCTTGAGGGACGCCGGCCTTGTATTGCTGGCGATACAGCTTGCCGCCCTGGCGGACCTCCACCTGCATCCACGACGAGAGGGCGTTGACTGCCGACGCGCCGACGCCATGCAGACCGGACGCCACCTTGTAGCCGGCGCTGCCGAACTTGCCGCCTGCGTGCAGGATGGTCATGGCTGCTTCCAGCGCGCTCTTCCCCGTCTTGGGGTGGATACCCACAGGGATGCCGCGGCCGTTGTCACGCACGGTGACTCTGCCATCCTTGTGAATGATGATCTCGATGCGGGTGCAGTAGCCGGCAAGCGCCTCATCGATGCTGTTGTCGGCGATTTCATAGACGAGGTGATGCAGGCCTCTCTGATCAGTCGAG